>JBGOST010000157.1:0-5987 GCA_041476125.1 Usitatibacter sp.
CCCACGCCGCGCCCGCCGCTCGCAAGGGAACCCCGTGCGGCGCGAGCAGCCATGCGCACCCGATGACGCCCGCGACCACCGTCCACATCGCCGGCTCGTGGCTCTCGAGCATCGCCATCGGCAGCGCGGCGAGGCGCTCGAGCGGCGACAGGGTCACGACCATGATGGCGTGCGCCACGTCCAGCAGCGAGGGCAGCGGCAGGAATGCGCCGGCGATCGTGAGCGGGGCGACGACGAGGCTCACCAGCGGGATCGCGAAGGCGTTGGCGATCGGCGAGACGAGGGAGAACTCCTGGAAGAGCGCGACCAGCATCGGCAGCATCACGACCGTCACCGCGAGCTGCTCGAGAAAGGCGCCCTCGAGCCGGCCCTGCCGCCCGGTGCGCAGCGCCATCACGTAGAAGATCGCGGCGACGGCGCCGAACGAGAGCCAGAACCCCGCCGCGAGCACCGCCCACGGGTCGATCGCGATCACCGCCAGCGCGGCGAGCGCGAGGACGCGCGAGGGCGAGCCGTGGCGCTCCGCGAGCACGCACGCGGCGATGGTCGCCAGCATCACGAAAGTGCGCTGCGCCGGGACGGCGTAGCCGGTCATGAGCGAATAGGCGAGTGCCGTCAACGTGCCGGCGACGATCGCCGCCTTGCGCGCAGGCAAGCGCAGCGCCAGCGCAGGCACGCGCACCCACGCGAAGAAGACGATCGCGAACGCCAGGCCCGCGAGCATCGTGATGTGCAAGCCGGAGATGCTCATCAGGTGCCCGACCCCGGTGCGCCAGAAGACTTCCCAGTCGTCGGCTGCAATGGCGTCCTGGTCTCCGATCGCGAGTGCGACGAGGACGCCGCTCAGCCTCGCCTCGGCCAGGTGCGCCTGCATCGCGTCGCGGATCTCGCCGCGCCACCGATGCAGCGTGTACGGCCAGCCATCGACGCGCTCGGCGAGGCGCCGCGGCGTTGCCTTGGTGCGAACGTATCCCGTCGCGCGGATGCCGCGCTCGAGCGCCCAGGGCTCGAAATCGAATGCGTGGGGATTTGCGAGCCCGCGCGGGCGCTTCAACCGCACGGTGAGGCGCCATCTCTCGCCGGCCGTGAGGCGCGGAGGCGCCACCGCCGCATCGCCCGCCCTGGGACGCTCCGGATACCAGGTGAGCGCGAGCGTTTCCGGCACGACCGCCCCGGCGGTGAGGGTCTTTTCGACCTCGAAGAGGAAACGCGTGCCGCGTGGGGTCGGCTGGGGCAGCCCGGCGACGAGGCCGACGATCTCGATGTCTTCCGCCTCCCACGCGACGGGAAGCGCGTCGCTCAGCCGAAGCTCGGCCCGCCACACCGCGACGCCGCCCCCGATGAGGGCACCCGCGGCGAGCAGGCAGGCGGCGCGAAGGAAGTGTCGCCGCGGGGAAACCAGTCGCAGCGCGAGCAGCGCCGCGATCCCGGCGGGAACGAGCCGCAGCTCGGGAAGCTCGGCGGCGTGCTGGAGGGCGAGCGTGCCGGCGACGAATGCGAGGATGAAGAGGCGCATCCATCGCTAACGCACCGGGCCGCAGCCCGGGTGACTGCGACTGCTACTTCTTCTTGTCCTTGCCCTTGGGCTGCGTGATTGCCGCCGGGTCGCTCGCCGGAAAGGATTCGTCGAGGGACTCGTCGATCATTTTCTCGTCGTGCCCCTTTTCGCCCACCTTCGAAGTCGGGATCTTGGTAGCCGGTATCTTGGGGGCTGGTTTGTGGGTATTCGGGTGTGCCATGGGGTGCTCCTCGGGTGAACGATGGGTTGACCGCGCGGCGCGGCGTCGGTTCATACCGTTGTTATCATGGCGGCCATGCGTCCTTCCCGGTTGCGTCGTCATCGCAAGGCCTCGGGCTTCACGTGGATCGAGCTGATGGCGGTGGTCCTCGTCATCGCCGTCCTCGCCTTGATGGCCATCCCGTCCATGCAGGACACCGCGCTCAAGCGCCAGGTGAAGGAAGGCATCGCGCTCGCCGACGTGGCGAAGATGGGCGTGCAGACCGTGTGGGCCCTCTCGGGAGACATGCCCGCCAACAACGCCGCGGCCGGGGTTCCCCCGCGCGACAAGATCGTCGGCAACATGGTGAAGGACGTGAACGTCGAGGGCGGGGCGATCACCCTCACCTACGGCAACAACGCGAGCAAGGCGCTCGACGGCAAGCGCCTCACCCTGCGCCCGGCGGTGGTGGTCGGCGAGCCCGCCGTGCCGGTCGCGTGGGTCTGCAACAACGTCGCCGTCCCGAACGGGATGGAAGTGCGCGGACGCAACGACACCGATATCCAGCCGAGCTGGCTGCCGGTGGAATGCCGCGGCGGGGAAGCCAAGAAATGACGCCCGGCTACTGGACCGACGCCAAGGCGCACCTGGCGAAGCGCGACAAGGTGCTGCGCAAGCTCATCAAGGACTATCCCGACGCGGACCTGCAGAGCCGCGGCGACGCATTCCAGACGCTGGCGCGCTCGATCGTCGGCCAGCAGATCTCGGTGAAGGCGGCGCAGTCCATCTGGAACCGCTTCGCCGAGTGCGCGGGCACCGTCACGCCGACCGGCATCGCGGCGCTTTCCACGGAATCCATGCGTTCGTGCGGCCTCTCGGGGAGCAAGGTCGTTTACCTCAAGGACCTCGCCCAGCATTTCGATTCGAAGCGGATCAAGCCCCGGCGCTGGCCGAAGATGGACGACGAAGCGATCATCGAAGACCTGGTGAAGGTCAAGGGGATCGGGCGCTGGAGCGCCGAGATGTTCCTCCTCTTCCACCTCATGCGCCCCGACGTGCTCCCGGTCGGCGACCTGGGATTGCAGCGCGCGATGGAGCGCCACTACAACGAGGGCGAGCCGCTCACCAAGAACGAGATGCGCGAGATCGGCAGGAAGTGGTCGCCGTGGAGCTCGGTGGCGACGTGGTACATGTGGCGCTCGCTCGATCCCGTGGAGTTCTGAAGGAGGTTCCTCCATGATGAAGCACGCCATCGACTGGTTCGAGATTCCAACTTCCGACCTCGAGCGCGCCTGCGCCTTCTACGAGAAGATCTTCCAGTTCAAGCTGCAGCCGATGGAGCTCGCGAACCGCTTGCGCATGGCGATGTTCCCCGTCGATCCCACGCAGAGCGTGGGTGGGGCGCTTTGCCACCATCCGGAGTTCTACTCGCCCTCGGCGACGGGAACGCTCGTCTACCTCAACGCCGATCCCGATCTCGCCGCGGTGCTGGGACGCATCGGGAAGGCGGGCGGCAAGATCGTCGTGCCGAAGACGCAGATCTCTCCCGAGTACGGGTTCATGGCGGTCTTCATCGACAGCGAGGGCAACCGCGTCGCCCTTCATTCGCGCAGCTGAGGCGCGGTGCTGGATGGAGAAGGCCCGCCCCGCGTGAGCGCGGTCGACGCCCTGCTCTTCGACCTCGGCGGCGTCGTCATGTCGATCGACTGGGACCGCGCCTTCTCGCGCTGGGCCGCGGATTCCGGCCGGCCCGTCGACGTCGTGCGCGGTCGCTACAGGTTCGACGCGCCCTACGAGCGGCACGAGCGCGGCGAAATCGGTGAGCGCGAGTACTTCGCCTCGCTCCGTAGCTCGCTCGGCATCGACCTGAGCGACGCCCAGCTCGCCTCCGGCTGGAACGCGATCTTCACCGGCGAGATCACGGAAACGGTCGCCCTCCTGCGCGGCATCCAGGGGCGCCTGCCGCTCTACGCCTTCTCCAACACCAACGCGGCGCACCAGCGCGTGTGGTCGAAGCAGTTCGAGAACGCGCTCGGCGTGTTCGACAGGGTCTTCGTGTCGTGCGAGATGGGGGCGCGGAAACCCGAGCGCGAGGCCTTCGAGATGATTTCGCGCGCGATTTCAGTGCCCCTCGAACGCATCCTCTTCTTCGACGACACGCCGGCGAACGTCGAAGGCGCGAGCGCGGCGGGACTGCAGGCGGTCCACGTGGAAACGCCGCAGGACGTGGCGCAAGCCCTGCGGCGATTCGTCGCTCCCCGCCCGGGCGGGGTTGAGCGCGGCGTTACTTGAGGCTGTCCACGCCCGCCTTGGCGCACTGGCCGTCCTGCGCCGAGGTCATGCCCGATACGCCGATCGCGCCGATGATCTTGCCGTCGATGGTGAGCGGAATGCCGCCTTCCAACGCGCTCGCGTAGCGAAGGTTAAGTAAACGTACGCCCGCCCCGCCTCCGGCCACCCCGTCCTCAATGACCTTTGTCGAACGCCGCAACATCGCCGACGACACGGCCTTGTCTTGCGCGACCAAAATGCTCGCCGTCTGCGTGTTTTCGGCGCGCTGGAAGTAGACCAGCTGTCCCGCGGTATCGACGATTGCAATGGCCATGGGCCAGCCGTTCTTGCGGGCTTCGGCATCGGCCGCGGCGGCGGCCTTGCGCGCCTGGTCGAGCGTGACATTCGGGCCGTACTGTGGAACTTGCGCCTGGGCGAGTCCTGCGGCCAGGGCGAGCGCACCGCCTGCCAGGGCGGCCAGATTGCGAACGTTCATTGATTCCTCCGCGGTGTGATTTTTGGTAGGGGCGCGGCCCCTGCGAGGAGGCCTGCGCGACCATGCTAACACCCGCGCCGCAGGCGTATTCCTGCGCCGTAGTCAATGCGACCACTGCCTTGTCGCCCTCGTCCGACAGGCCTGGTCCCATGCGACCAGCGCGGGGTCCTGTGTGCCCTGACGTACCGACTGGGGGGCGCGCGCGCGTTAGCCTGCAGCATGAACCATAGCCTGCTCTGTACGGTTGCCGTACTGCTTGGCCTGGGTTGCGTGGGAACGGGGGCGGCCGAGATTTCCGACCGCCTTTCCGCGTTGGCGCGCGGCGAGGAGCCGAGCGCCTTGGACGCCGCGATGGACCTTGCCAATGCACAGCTCGATCTTGCAGAGCGAGCGTTCGCAATGGCGCGGCGCGCCAGGTGGGCCCAGCCCGCCGCCGGATCCATTGCAAGGCCGCGCATGTCCCCGGCCCAGCTCGAGCGCATCGCCTTCTGCGAAAGAAACGTGGTCGCGGCGCGGCAAGTCCTGGCCAAGGTACGGCAGCAGACAGGCGCTGCCGCCGCTCGCGGCGATCTCACGGCAAGCTCTGCTACTCCAGCCGACCGTCCGTGATGCGCAGCTTGCGATCCATGCGGGCCGCGAGATCCGGATCGTGCGTAACCATCACGAAGGCCGCGTTGTGGCGGCGATTCAGCTCCACGATGAGATCGAAGACCTTCGCCGCGTTCTCGCGATCGAGGTTTCCCGTCGGCTCGTCGGCGAGCACGCAGGCCGGATGGGTCACCAGAGCCCGCGCCACGGCGACCCTCTGCCGCTCCCCGCCCGAGAGCTCGCCGGGCCGGTGCGCGAGGCGGTGCCCCAGCCCCACTTCCTCGAGCATCGCCGCCGCGCGCTCGTTGGCGCCGCGCTCGTCGAGGCGCCGGATGGTGAGCGGCATCGCGACGTTCTCCAGCGCGGAGAATTCGGGCAACAGGTGATGGAACTGGTAGACGAAGCCCAGCGCCTTGTTGCGCAGCCGCCCTTGCGCGCCCGCGTCCAGCTCGAATAGTTTCTCTCCGAGGAGGCTCACGCTGCCCGCCGTCGGCCGGTCGAGCCCGCCCAGAAGATGGAGCAGCGTGCTCTTGCCCGACCCCGACGCGCCGACGATCGCCACGCGCTCGCCGCGAGCGACCGCCAGGTCGACCCCCAGCAGCACCGGCACCTCGAGCGGGCCGGTTCGATAGGTCTTCCGGAGGCCCCGGCATTCGAGCACCGGCGTGGCGTCATTCATAGCGCAGCGCCTCCGCGGGATTGATCCGCGCCGCGCGCCAGCTCGGGTAGAGAGTCGCGAGCAGCGTCAGCGCGAGCGCGATCGCGGCGACCAGGACCACGTCGGCTTGCTGCACCTGCGAGGGCAGCTCGCTGATGTAATAGACGGTCTTGTCGAGAAACTGCACGCCCAGCATGCGCTCGACGAATGGCACTACGGTCTCGATGTTGAAGGCGAGCGCGAGCCCGCCCGCCAC
>JBGOST010000158.1:0-5981 GCA_041476125.1 Usitatibacter sp.
CGAGACTCTTGCCGCTGATCGCGCGCTCTCCGGGAGCCGCGTTGATCGGAAAGATGGGCAGCGCGACCGCGGGCAGCGCCTCGCGCGACGGCTCGGGCTCCGAGCCGAATGCGATCGGCACGGCTTCGCTGGCGGCATTGAAGATGCGGATGTCGGCGAAGTTCCGGCGCGTGTCGCGGTAGGCCTCGAAGGGAAGCGTCACGCGATGCAGCGCGTCCTTTCCCGACGGCGTCACGGGCGCGGTGGAACGATAGTCCGCCGGGGAATCGGCGAAGGCGCTCGCCGCGGCGAGCGCGGCACCCAGCCAGAAACGCATCATGACGGCACCTCGGATTGTCGCGGCGGGACCGGCGAGAAATATCCGATGACGAGCATCAGCACGCCGACGCCGATGAACGAGACGATACGCTCGATGCCGCTCAGGTGCGAGAAGTCGACGAGCGCGAGCTTGGCGACCACCACGCCCATGAGCGCGGCGCCGATGATCCACAGGGAGCGTTGCGCCCGCCGCGTGGCCAGCACCATCATGGCCAGCGCGAGGAAGGCCCAGAACACCGAGAGCGAAGCCTGGACGAGCACCGAGCGCGCCATCGCGTCCATGCGATAGGGCACGTCATACCAATGGTGAATCGTGCGCAGCAGCATCGAGTTCACCCACACGAACGCGAGCGCGCCCGCGATCCCGATCGCAACCCGATCGGTGACGATCTTCGGCGGCTCGAGCTCGCTGCGGCGCATCGCGAGCCACGCGGCGACGATGGCGAGGATCGCAAGGACGTGCGCGAGGTCCAGGGCATTCAACAGCGGCAGGTACGGCAGCGGATCGCTTCGCCCCGCGTGGGAAGCGTTCACGTGGAGCGACCACACGCCCATCGCGACGATCAGCGTGAGCACCGCGCCGATCCGGTAGGCCGCCGCATGCATCGCGACGGGCCAACGCGAATCGACGGCGCGATGCGAGATGAGCAGGATCAGCAGCGACGGAAACACGATGCGCGACGCGAGGGCCCACGCCGTGCCGCGCGCGGTGTTTTCGGCGGCGAACCATTCGAGCTCGAGCGTGCCGAGGACGGCGACGAGGATCACGCCGGCGGCGTGCAGGAAATCCGGCCAGCGGCCGTAGCCTTCGAGATCCACGCGTCGCAGCAGCCCGTAGTGCACGCCGATCGCGGCGGGCCAGGCGATCCACCCGAGGTACGCGAGCGGATGCGATTGCGTACCGAAGCTCGCGGCGGCGAGGAGGAACAGCACCGGCGCAAGGCCCGCGAACGGCCATTGCGCTTCACGCCAATCGCGCCGAGCGCCGACCATGGAGTATGCGAGGGCGGTCGCCGCGACGAACATCACCACGGCATTGATGCGGTACGGCTCTTCGACGAAGGTCCTGATCTCGTGCAGGCCCGCGTAGAGCCACCAGCCGAGCCCCCACAGGAAGGCCGCGGGCGCGAGGCCCGTCTCGAGCGCGGTAACCTTGTCGCCGCGTGCGAGCAGGCGATGGGTCCCGAGCCCCGCAAGCGCCAGCAACATCGCGCCCACGAAGGGCGCGTCGGCGAGCATCGGCCCGGGCGGCATCCGGTGAGCAGCGTCGAGGAAAGCAACCCCTGCGGCGAGCTCGAGGAAGATGCCGAAAGCGCGCGCGAGCACGCGGCCCTGGCGCACGCCGATCCAGACCAGCGCGGCGCCCTCCAGAGCCCATGCGGCGCTTGTCCAGCGCGCATCGAGGGCCAGCGGGATCGCGAGGGTCGCGAACACCACGCCCAGCGCGAGGAAGGATTCGACCAGCAGCGTCCAGCGCTCGTGCCCGATTCGGTGCAGGGTCGCGGCGAGGCCGAGATAGAACGCGGCAAGGGCGAGGCTCGAGAACGCGAGTCCGTATTCGATGGGCTGCATGAGTCCGGCCTGCAGGCCGAAGGTGAAGATCGGCGTTCCGAAGACGATCGTGCCGTCGACATAGTTGCGCAGGGACGCGACCTGCTTGCGCGCGAAGAGCACCGCGATGGCGACGTAGACGAGGAAGAAGGCCACCAGGAACGGCTCGGTCGAATCGAAGAGCTCCGGCTGGTAGGAGCGATAGCCCCACGCCATGCCGATCAACACCGTGAAGACGAAGCCGATGAGGTTCAGCGCGCGCCACGCCTTGAACCACGCGATGGTGACGATGCCGCCGTTCAGCAGCAAGTAGTAGGTGAACAGCATCACGTGGTTCCCGTGCCCGGTCGAAGCGAGGATCGGCGCGAGAAAGCCTCCCGCTGCGCCGAACGCGGCGAGGGCGAGCGAGTCCTGCGCGATGGCAAGGATCGCGGAGAGCACGGCGATCGCGGCGAGCAGCGCGAAGGCCGGCCCGGGCGTGAGCAGGCCGTAGAGCCGCAACGCACCGAAGATGGTTAGGTAGAGAATCGCGACCGCGGCGCCCTGCAGGCTCAACGCATAGCCGGGACGCGAAAGTCGCAATCGCCAGCCGATCACGAGCAGGATGACTCCCGCGGCGGCAACCGCCGCGACGCGCATCTCGACCGGGACGAGCTGGTGTTCCACGCCGTACTTGATGAGGAACGCCAGGCCGACGAAAAGGATCACCAGGCCCACGCGCACGATGGCGTTGCCGCCGGTGAACCACGCGACGATGAAATTCGGCTTCGACTCGATGGGCGGGAGCGTCACCCTGGGCTCGGATCGAGCGGGCTGCGCCGAGGCCTGCGCCTTCGCGGCCTCGGGCGCCGGAGCCGTAAACACCGGCCGCGGCGCAGCGGGCGGCGGCTGTGGCGCGGGTGCGACCGGCACTGGCCGCGGAGACTCCTCGGGCGTCTCGACAACACCGGGGGCAGGCACGCCTCCCTCGATGCGCGTGAGCCGCGCCTCGAGCGCGGCAAAGCGCTTCTCGAGCCTCGCGATGCGCGCGTCATCGACGGGATCCATGTCGCGCATGAGGGGCGCCGGCGGCGCCGCGGGCTTTCTCTGCGCCTGCACGATCATTCCAACGAGCCCGCCGATGAAGCCGAGCGTGATCGCGCCGTTGATTCCCCAGGCGAGACCGCCGACGACGATGCCGATGACGATGAAGAGCACGGTCATGTTTCCCTCCCCTGCGCGGTCACTTCCACTCGCCGCGCATCGTTTGCACTATGTCCTGCAGTGATTCGGGTGTCACAACCGCCGGTGAAACCGCCGCGCCCGCTTCCAGGGCGATGCGTGGAAACAGGCCGCGCCGGAACGGCTTGCTCATCGCGGGCCCGTCGCGACGGCTGAAGAAGCTGCCCCACAGGCCCTTCAACGCGAGCGGAACGACCGGGACCGGCGTGCGCTCGACGATCCGGCGGATGCCGCCGCGGAACGGGTAGAGCTCGCCCGTGTCGGTGATGCGTCCCTCGGGAAAGATCGCGACCAGCTCGCCCTGCTCGAGCGCCTGCGCAATCCGGTCGTAGGCCTCGTTCAGGAGGCGCTCGTCTTCCTTCGCGGGCGCGATGGGAATGGCCTTGCCGGTGCGAAACACGAACGACAGGATCGGGACCTGGAAGATGCGGTGGTCCATCACGAAGCGGATCGGCCGTGGGCTCGCGGCGAGGATGACGAGCGGATCGACGAAGCTCACGTGGTTGCAGACGAGCACCGCCGGGCCCTTCTCGGGGATGTTCGCGAGACCGCTCTTCTCCAGCCGATAAACGGAATGGATCAGCAGCCAGCAGATGAAGCGCATCAGGAATTCGGGGACCAGCAGGTAGATGTACGCCGCGACGGCGGCATTCATGAGCCCGACGACGAGAAAGAGCTGCGGCAGCGTCAATCCCGCGCTGAGCAGCGCCGTGGCCATGAGTGCGGCCACGATCATGAAGAGCGCGTTGAGGATGTTGTTGGCGGCGATGATCCGCGCGCGGTGCGTGGGCTCGGCGCGGCTCTGGATCAAGGCGTAGAGCGGCACCGAGAACAGGCCCCCGAACATCGCGAGGAGGAAAAGGTCGGCCATCACGCGCCAGCTCGCCGCATCGCGCGCGAATTCCCCCACGCCGCGCAGTCCCGTGGGCGCGGCGCCGCGCGTGGCGAGCCATAGGTCGACCGCGAAGAGCGTCATGCCGATGGAGCCGAAGGGAACGAGGCCGATCTCGACCTTGCGTCCCGAAAGCCGCTCGCAGGCGAGCGCGCCCAGGCCGATCCCGATCGAGAACACGGCGAGCAGCAGCGTGACCACGTTCTCGTCGCCCCCCAGCACCTGCCGCGCGAAGGGCGTGAAGGAGGTGAGGAAGATCGAGCCGAAGAACCACAGCCACGAGATGCCGAGGAGCGAATGGAACACGGCGCGATCGCGCGCGGCGATCTCGAGGTTGCGCCAGGTCTCGGAGAAAGGATTCCAGTTGATCGCGAGATCGGCCTGCGGCGCGGGAGACAGGGGGATGAAATGCGCCGCGGTCCGCCCCAGCGCGGCGAGGGCGAGGCAGCCCACCGCGACGTACATCGGGCCGCTCGGGCCGGTCTTCACGAGGATTCCTCCCGCGATGGTCCCGGCGAGGATCGCGACGAACGTCCCCATCTCCACCAGGCCGTTGCCGCCCGTGAGCTCCGTGTCCTTGAGGTGCTGCGGCAGGTAGGAGTACTTGACCGGCCCGAAGAGCGTCGAATGCAGCCCCATGAGGAAGACCGAGAGGTAGAGGAGCGTGGCGTTGCGCGTGATGAAGCCGGTCGCGGCGACGAGCATCACGGCGATCTCGAAATCCTTCACGAAGCGGATGAGGCGCGACTTCTCGATCTTGTCGGCGAGCTGGCCCGAGGTCGCAGAGAAGAGGAGGAAGGGCGCGATGAAGATGGCGCCGATCACGAAGCCGGCGGTCGCCGGGTCCACCCCGCCCCATTCCGCGGCCTGGTAGGTGGCGAGCAGCGAGAAGGCGAACTTGAAGAGGTTGTCGTTCGCCGCACCGAGGAACTGCGTCCAGAAGAGCGGCCCGAAGCGCCGCTCGGAGAGCAGGTGGAACTGGCCGTGCTCGGCCGGGGCGGGGCTCGTCTCGTCAGCCATCACGCGCGCTCCCGGATGTAGCCCAGCACCGCGCCGAGCGATTCCTCGAGAAACTGCCGGTCGACCCAGTAGAAGACTTCCTTGCCGATCTTCTCCGACTTGAGCACCCCCGCCTCCTTCAGCAGCTTCAGGTGGTGCGAGACCGCGGAGCGCGACAGCGTCGAGACCGCGACGATCTGGCCCACGTTCAGGCGCTCGCCGCGCTCGAAGGTGAGCAGAATGCGCTGGCGGTGCTCGTCTCCCAGCGCGGTGAACGCCCGCGAGATGGTGCGCCACTCGCGGGGGATCGCACGCAGGTAGTTGCGATTCATGTCGACATTCTTGGTTATATCGACATGTCTTGTCAACTCGCCGAGGTTCGAAGTGCCGCGCGGGCCACAGCGTGATACACTGAACTCACCAAAAAAGAGTTGTGGCTCAAACAGTTAGCCATGCTAGACGACCTCAGCAAAGCCGCGCTCGATTATCATCGCCTCCCGACGCCCGGGAAGATCGAGGTCGTTGCGACCAAGTCGCTCCTGACCCAGCGCGACCTCGCGCTCGCCTATACGCCCGGCGTGGCCGCGGCATGCGATGCGATCGTCGAAAATCCGCAGCAGGCACGCGAGCTCACCGCGCGCGGCAACCTGGTCGCCGTGGTGACCAACGGAACCGCGGTCCTGGGGCTGGGCGCCATCGGCCCTCTCGCCTCCAAGCCGGTGATGGAAGGCAAGGGCGTGCTCTTCAAGAAGTTCGCCGGCATCAACGTCTTCGACATCGAGCTCGACGAACGCGACCCCGACAAGCTCGTCGACATCATCGCCGCGCTCGAACCCACCTTCGGGGGCATCAACCTCGAGGACATCAAGGCCCCGGAGTGCTTCTACATCGAGCGCAAGCTGCGCGAGCGCATGAAGATCCCGGTCTTCCACGACGACCAGCACGGCACCGCGATCATCGTCGGCGCGGCGGTGCGCAACGGGCTGCACGTGGTGGGCAA
>JBGOST010000159.1:0-5963 GCA_041476125.1 Usitatibacter sp.
GGTCGGTGAGGCGGATCGTGACGGTGTCGGCACCATCGACCACGTGCGCATTGGTGAGGATGTAGCCGTCGGGGCTGATGATGAAGCCCGAGCCCTGCCCCCGCGTCGGCGTGTCGCCGCGCGGCGTTTGCGGCATCCCTTTTCCGCCGAAGCCGAAACCGCGGAAGAACTCGCGGAACTCCTCGGGAACTTGCGGCATTTCCGCGCTGGCCTTGCGCATGCCGTCCACGCTCACGTTGACGACAGCGGGGCCGGCCTTGCGCACCAGCTCGCTGAATCCGTTGAGGGGCAAGCTGGTCGCCGCGGGGTTTGACGCGGGCGCTGCAACGCCTGCCGCGGCGACCGGACTTGCATGGGCCTTGGCGAACGGCGCTTCGATCTGGCCATGCCAGGCGGCGGCGCCGGTGCCGATGATGCCGGCTGCGACGAGCGCGCCGACGATGAGATTCGGTTTCATGGTGGCTCTCCAGTCAAAAGAAATCGCTGCCCACCCAGGGCAGATGACCGGAGTGTGGGGACGCTGGCTTAAGCGGGGCTTAAGGGGCCAGGGGGAACCTCACGACCGCTGCGAGGCCCTTGCCGCCGGGCGCATCGCCGAGCTCGACCGCGCCGCGGTGGCGATCGGCAATGCGCCGCACGATGGCAAGGCCCAGGCCCGTGCCGTCCCCGGCCGCGGATTCGCCGCGATAGAAGCGGTCGAAGACGCGCGAGCGCTCGGCGACCGGAATGCCCGGGCCGCTGTCGTCGACTTCGAAGATCGCCTCGCCGCTGCGCCGCTGCGCCCTGATGGTGACGTCTCCCGCCGCCGTATGGCGGATGGCGTTGTCGACGAGGTTGTCCATCAACGTGCGCAGCGCCGCGCGATCGCCCTCGATCAATACGGGCCCGTCGATCACGGTGCGCAATGCCACCGCCTTCGCCATGGCGCTGCTCTCGTGGGCCTGCGCCACGTTGCGCGCAAGATCCGCGAGATCCACGACCTCCTGCGCCGCCTTGGGCGCGTCCGGGTCCTGGCGCGCCAGGGTGAGCAGCTGCTCGACCACGTGCGCCGCGCGCGCGATTCCCTCGCGCAGCATGGCGTGCGCCTTGTCGCGTTCGGCCTCATCGCGCGCGCGCTCGGCCAGCTGCAGCTGCAGGAGGAGTGCCGTGAGCGGCGTGCGCAGCTCGTGCGCGGCATCGGCGATGAACTGGCGCTGCTGCGACAGCGCCTTGGCGAGGCGCGCGAGAAGCCCGTTGAGCGCTCCGATGAGCGGCTGGATCTCCAGCGGAACCGGTGTTCCCTCGATGGGTTCGAGCGATTCGGGACTGCGGATCGCGACGGCCTGCGCGGTGGACTCGAGGAACCTCACTTCGCGGCCCACCAGGCGCCAGATGAGCCAGCCCATGAGCGGCAGCGCCACCACGAACGGAACCAGCGTCCGGCCGGCCGCGCCGAGGGCGAGCTCTTCGCGCGCCGCGACCGGTTGCGCGACCTGGATGGTGAGGCCGCGCTGCTGGATCGCGAAGACGCGAAAGCGCCCGTCGCGCGTCGACATGTCGCTGAAGCCCAGCTGCACGGCGCCGGGCACATCGAGCCGCGGGTGCGAAGCGTAGACGCGGTTTCCGTCGGGCGCCCAGACCTGGATCACGAATTCGAGCGCGTCCTCGCCCTGCAGCACTTCGGCGAGCTCGCGCGGCGAGTAGGTGCGGTCGCGCAACGTGAGTGCCAGCTGGCGCAGCTGGTAGTCGAAGATCTCGTTGGCGGCGTAGCGCGCCTGGAAGAACACCACCACGGCGGCCGCGAGCCCGCCCGCGAGCACGCTCGACAGGAGCCAGAACAGCAATCGCCGCCGCATCGACATCAGGATTCTCCCGCCAGCGTGTAGCCCATGCCGCGAACGTTGCGGATGAGGCCCGCATCGAGCTTGCGGCGCAGCGCGTGGATGTGCACTTCGACCGCGTTGCTCGCGATCTCCTCATCCCAACCGTAAAGCCGCTCCTCGAGCTGCGCACGGGTGTGGAATGCGCCGGGCCGATCGGCGAGCGCTTCGAGCAGCGCATATTCCCGCGCCGAGAGCGCCACATCGCGCCGCTTCCACTTCACCTGCCGCGCGGCGGTGTCGATCTCGAGATCGCCCACGCGGATCACCGATTTGCCGCGGCCCGAGCGGCGGCGCAGCACGGCGCGCACGCGCGCGGAAAGCTCGTCCAGGTCGAAGGGCTTCACGAGGTAGTCGTCCGCGCCCGCGTCCAGCCCCGCGATGCGATCGGCCACCGCGTCGCGCGCCGTGATGACGAGCACCGGGATCTCGTTGCCCTTGGCGCGCAGCTCCCGCAGCAGCGACAGCCCGTCGCGGCGCGGCAGCCCCAGGTCGAGCAACGCGAGGTCGTAGACGCCGTTGGCGATGGCGAGCCCGGCTTCCTTACCGTCGCGCACCCAATCGACCACGTGGCCTTCGCGCCGCAGGCCTTCCTGTGCGGCCGCGCCGATCATCGAGTCGTCTTCCACCAGCAGCAAGCGCATCGGCCACCCGAAAAAGTGTCCCGTTAGTTTACGGGTTAGACTTTGAATCCATGAATGCCCCCGACAGCGCGTTCTCCGTGGCGGGCGTCATCGCGAAAGTCGTCGCGTGGCGCCGCGATTTCCACCAGCACCCCGAGCTCGGCAACCGCGAGTTCCGCACCTCGAAGATCGTCGCGGACCACCTGCGCGCCCTGGGCCTGGAAGTCCGCGACAAGGTCGCCTACACCGGCGTGGTCGGAATCCTCAAGGGCGGCCGCCCGGGCCCCGTGGTGGCGCTGCGCGCCGACATGGACGCGCTCCCTGTGACCGAGGAAGTCGACCTTCCGTTCAAAAGCACGGTGCGCACCGAATGGAACGGGATGCAGTGCGGCGTCATGCACGCGTGCGGGCATGACGCCCATACGGCGATCCTCATGGGGGTCGCGGAAGTGCTCGCCGGTATGCGCGAGCGGATTCCGGGCACCGTGAAGTTCATTTTCCAGCCCGCCGAGGAAGGCGCGCCCGAGGACGAGGGCGGCGGGGCGCGCATGATGATCGACGAGGGGTGCATGGAGAACCCGAAGGTGGGTGCCATCTTCGGGCTGCACGTGACCTCGGTCCACCACACCGGCAAGATCGGCTACCGCTCGGGACCGCTCATGGCCTCCTCCGACGAGCTGCGCGTCTTCCTGCGCGGCACCCAGACCCACGCGGCGATGCCGTGGCGCGGCGTGGACCCGATCGTTGTCGGCGCGCAAATCGTGATGGGGCTGCAGACGGTCGTCTCGCGCCGCGTGGACATCACGCACGAGCCGTCGGTGGTGACGGTGGGCGTGTTCCAGGGCGGCAACCGCGGCAACATCATTCCCGACGAAGTGAAGATGGAAGGCACCATCCGCACCTTCGACGAGACGCAGCGCCAGCAGATCCACGAGCACGTGACGCGCATCACCGAGATGATCGCGGCCGCGGGCGGCGCCAAGGCGCAAGTGCGCATCAAGCGCGGCTACGACGTGGTGGTGAACGACCCGGCGCTCACCGCGATGGCGGTGCCGTCGCTCGCGCGCGTGGCGGGCGAGGAAAACGTGGGTGTGGTCGACAAGGTTTGCGGCTCGGAGGATTTCTCGTGCTACCAGAAGGTCGCGCCGGCGTTCTTCCTGCGCCTGGGCTGCACGCCCCCGGAGCGCGACACGCGCACCGTGGCGCCGGGCCACAGCCCGCGCATGTACCTCGATGAGAACTGCCTCGAGCTCGGGGTGAAGTCGCTCACCGCGCTCGCGATGGATTGGCTGGCGGCTAACGCCAACGGGCGCTGAACGCGGAATCGGTAGTGCCATTCGCCATCCTCAACGATCTCCGCGACTTCGCCGCAACCATCCTGCTCGCGGTGGGCGCGTTGCTGCCCATCGTCGATCCGCTGGGCGGGGCGCCGATCTATCTCGCCATGACGGCCAATCTCACGCCTGAAGAGCGAAGCAAAATGGCGAAGGCGGTTGCGGTGAACAGTTTTCTTTTGCTGATCGCTTCGGCCCTCGTTGGCGCTTATGTGCTCGATTTCTTCGGGCTGTCGATTCCCGCCGTGCAGGTCGCCGGCGGAATGGTGGTCTGCGCCATCGCCTGGTCGCTCCTGAACAGCCCCCTTTCGCCGCCCGCTCTCGCGCGTGACGAGCCGCCTGCCGTCACACCGGACTTTCTCAGCCAACGCGCCTTCTACCCTCTCACGATGCCGCTCACCGTGGGCCCGGGCTCGATCACGGTAGCCCTCACGCTCGGAGCCAACCCGACGCAGGGAATGCGCCCGTTGCTGGAGACGGCGCTGGCGCACACGCTGGGGATCCTGATCGTCGCCGTCGGCGTCTATCTCTGCTATCGCTACGCCGAACCCATCCTCAAGAAGCTGGGACCGACCGGAACCAGCGTGGTGGTGCGACTCTCCGCATTCATCCTGTTGTGCATCGGCGTCCAGATCGGCTGGAACGGCTTGCATGCGCTCCTGGTCAGTGCGTTTCCGCACGCGGCCTCCTAGAACACCAAAGAGGAATCCATGGCGAAGAAAAGAAAGGTCATCATCACCTGCGCGGTGACGGGCTCGATCCACACCCCGTCGATGTCGCCGTACCTGCCCGTGACGGCGAAAGAGATCGAGGATGCGGCGGTGGGCGCGATCGAGGCGGGGGCGGCGATCGTGCACCTGCACGCGCGCGTTGAATCGGACGGACGGCCCACGCAGGATCCGAATGCGTTCCGCAAGTTCGTGGGCGGGATCAAGAGCCGCACCCAGGGTGTGGTCAACATCACCACGGGAGGCGCCCCCACGATGACGGTGAAGGAGCGCCTGCAGCCCGCGCTGCAGCTGAAGCCCGAGGTCGCGTCCCTCAACATGGGATCGATGAACTTCGGGCTCTTCCCGATGCTCGCGCGCTTCAAGGAATTCAAGCACGAGTGGGAGCGGCCCTACCTCGAAGGCACGCGCGACCTCGTCTTCAAGAACACCTTCGCCGACATCGAGTACGTCCTGAAGTCGTGCGCCGACAACGGCACGCGCTTCGAGCTCGAGTGCTACGACACCTCGCACCTCTACAACCTCGCGCACTTCGTCGAGCGCGGCCTGGTGAAGCCGCCGCTCTTCATCCAGACGGTGTTCGGGATCCTCGGCGGCATCGGCTCGCACGCCGACGACGTCGCGCACATGAAGCGCACCGCCGACCGGCTCTTCGGCGACAGCTACGTGTGGTCGGTGCTGGGAGCGGGCCGCTCGCAGATGGGGCTCGCCGCGACCAGCGCCTCGCAGGGCGGGCACGTGCGCGTGGGACTCGAGGATTCGCTCTGGGACGGGCCGGGACAACTCGCACGCGCCAACGCAGACCAGGTGAGGCGCGTGCGCGGAATCATCGAGGGCCTCACGCTGGAGATCGCAACTCCGGCAGAGGCGCGCGAGCTTCTCGAGCTCAAGGGACCCGAGAACGTCGCGTTCTGACGGTGTTCTCCCTCTCCCTTGGGAGAGGGAGAAAATCGCTCAGCCGTGCCGCGGGTCGAGCGCGTCGCGCAAGCCGTCGCCGAGCAGGTTGAAGGACAGCACGAGGAAGAAGATCGCGAGGCCGGGCCACACGGCCATCCAGGGCGCGTTCTCGACGTAGTTCTTCGCGGTATTGAGCATGCTGCCCCAGCTCGGCGCCGGCGGCTGCTGGCCGAGCCCCAGGAACGACAGGCTCGCCTCCGCGATGATTGCGGTGGCCACTGCCAGCGTGGCCTGCACGATCACGGGCGGCAGGATGTTGGGCAGGATGTGGCGCACCAGGATCCGGAGCGGCGGATTGCCGACCGCGCGCGCAGCCTCGACGTAATCCTCCGACTTGACCACCAGCACCTGGCCGCGCGAAAGCCGCACGAAGATCGGCGTCGCGGTGATGCCGATGGCGATCATCGCGTTGCCGAGGCTCGGCCCCAGGAATGCCGCAAGCGCGATGGCGAGGATCAGGAA
>JBGOST010000160.1:0-5961 GCA_041476125.1 Usitatibacter sp.
GTTGTTGAACGACAGGTAGTAGCGTGTCATCGACGCGGGCGAGGCGCCCGCACCGGCGTTGCGCGTGGTGTCGGTGACGGAGATCGTGGTTCCGGCTCCCGTGGTTGCCGGGGCGATGAGGCTCGCGACCTGCAGGTCCGGCCCGACGCGCAGCGCCGAGAAGGCCGTGTTGTTCGCCTCCGAGATTTCGCTCACCCCATTGCCCGCGTCGGCCTTGGCGAACACGTAGTAGTTCCCCGTGGCCGTGCCGGCGGGAATCGTGACCGTCACCGACCCGGTGCTGGTCGCGCCCGCGGCGAGCGCCGGCACCGCGCGGCTTCCGAGCAACACGTCGGAACCATCGAGCGCCGCATCCGCCGAAAGGTAATAGCTCGTCGTCGAGGCCGCCGCCGTGCCCGCGCCCTGGTTGCGCGTCGTGTCGGTGAAGGTGATGGGAAGGCCTGCGCCGCCGTCGCTCGGCACCGTGAGGCTCGAGATCGCGAGGTCGGCGCCGATCGTGATCGCCGTCGCGTACGCGTTGTTGCCCTCTTCGATCTCCGCGACCGCGTCGTCGCCATCGGCTTTCGCGAAGAGATAGTAGGCCCCGCTCGCATCCGCCGGAATCGTGAGCGTGACCGTGCCCGTGTCCGAGGCACCGGGGGCAAGGGCCGCCACACCACGCCCGCCGAGCAGCACATCGCCGCTGTCGAGGATGTTGTTGGACGACAGGTAGTAGCGCGTGGTCGTCGCGCCCACGGCACCCGCGCCCTGGTTCCTCGTCGTATCCGTGACCGAGATCGTCGCTCCCGCCCCGGTGCTCGCCGGCGCGCTGAAGCTCGAGATCGTGAGGTCGGGCCCGACGCGCAGGTTCCGGTACGAGGTGTTGTTCACTTCCGAGACTTCGCTCACCACGTCGCCCGAATCGGCCTTGGCGAACACGTAGTGGAGGCCCGAGGGGGTGCCCGCGGGAATCGTGACCGTCACCGAGCCCGTGTCCGAGGCCGCGGCGGCGAGCGCCGGCACCGCGCGGCTGCCGAGCACGACATCGCCGGCATCGAGCACCGCGTTGCTCGAGAGGTAGTAGGTCGTCGTCGATGCCACCGCCATGCCCACGCCCTGGTTGCGGGTCGTGTCCGTGATGGCGATCGTGAGGCCCGCCCCGCCGTCGGTGGGCACGGCGAGGTTCGAGATGACGAGGTCGGCGCCGATGGTGATCGTCGTGGCGTAGAGGTTGTTGCCCTCCTGCGATTCCGCGATCGCATTGTCGCCGTCCGCTTTCGCAAAGAGGTAATAGGTGCCGCTCGCCGTTCCCGCGGGGATCGTGAGCGAGACCGTGCCGGTGTCGGAGGCGCCGGCCGCAAGGCCCGCTACCGCGCGGTTGCCGAGCATCACGTCGCCGCCGTCGAGCACGTTGTTCGCCGACAGGTAATAGCGCGTCGCCGAAGCCGGCGCCGGGCCAGCGCCCTGGTTCTTCGTGGTGTCGGTGACGGAGATCGTGGCACCCGCGCCCGAAGTCGCCGGGGCGCTGAAGCTCGTGATCGTGAGATCGGGCTGCACGCTCGCGATCGTGATGTTCGTGGCGAAGAGGTTGTTGCCCTCCTGGCCTTCGAGCACCACGTCGTCGGCGTCGGCCTTGGCGAAGAGATAGTAGACGCCGCCGGCCGTGCCCGCGGGGATGGTGAGCGTGACCGAGCCGGAGCTCAAGGCGCCGGCCGCGAGTGCCGCGATGTCGCGGCTTCCGAGCAACGCATCGCCGCCGTCGAGCACGTTGTTGAACGAGAGGTAGAACCGCGTGGTCGAGGCTTGCGCCGCGCCCGTGCCCTGGTTGCGCGTCGTGTCGGTCACCGTGATCGTGGCGCCCGGCGCCGCGTTGGCGGGCGCGCTCATCGCGGAGATGACGAGGTCGGGCGGGAGCTCGTCGCTCACGATCACCACCGTCGCCGACTTGGGCGAGACGACGAGATCGGGATTGGGATCGAGCGTGAGGATCACCGTTTCGTTGAGCTCGTAGATGCTGTCGTCGATGGGCGTGACGGCGACGGTGGCGCTCGACGCTCCGATCGGTAGGGTGATGCTGCCCGGGAGTGCCACGTAATCGCTGCCCGATGTCGCCGTTCCGCTCACGGTGTAGGTAAGCGTCAACTCGGCGTCGGTGGCGCCGGTGCGGCTCACCGTGAAGATCCCGGGAAGGGTTCCCGCTTCATAGGCCATCGCGGTCGTCGCCATGACGCCCACTTTCTCGATCCCGAGCACGATGCGCGCCGATTCCGCCAGGTCGAGGCGCCCGTAGCCGAATTCGTTGTCCATGCCGGGCGTTCCGAGGTCGAGGGCGCCCGCGGAGAGCGCCGCCTCGACCTCATCCACCGTCATCGTGGGGTCGATCGAAAGGAGCACCGCGGCCGCGCCCGAGACGTGCGGGGTGGCCATCGACGTGCCGTCGAAGAACTGGTAGTCGCCGCCGGGGAACGTGGAGAGGATGAACTCGCCCGGTGCGCTGATGTTCGGCTTGGTGGCGCCGTCGCACGGCGACGGGCCCTGGCTGCTGAAGAACGAGATGTCGTCGAAGAAATCGGTCGAGCCGACCGCATAGGATTCCGAGTAGCTTCCGGGCGCGAGAATCGTCTCGGCATCGGGGCCGCTGTTGCCCGCCGCGAACACCGGCAGGATGCCCGCGGCGCGCAGCGCCTGCACATCGGCGCGGAAGTCGGTGAAGCACAGCGCGGGATCGAGCCCCCAGGAGCTGTTGACCACATCCGGGGCATTCGCGGGATCGCCGCCGGGCGCGAGGAACCACTCGAAGATCTGGTGGAATGCCTATTCGGACGCGTTGTCGGCGTCGTCCCAGGCCTTGGCGGCGATCCAGCGCGCCCCGGGCGCAACACCGATGCTCTGGCCGCTCAGGTCGCCGCCGACCATCGTCCCGGTCGTATGCGTGCCGTGCCCGTTGTTGTCATAGGGGCTCGCGTGCTCGCCGTAGGGGTCGAACCAGCTGATCGCGTCATTGCCGCGATAGCGCGGCGCGAGATCGGGGTGCGTGCCTTCCACTCCGGTGTCGAAGCTGCCGACCACCACGCCGGCACCCGTGTGTCCGAGTGCCCAGACTTCGGGCGCGCGAATCATGTCGATGTTCCAGGCGGGATCGGCGGCCGTGGGCGTGGGCCCCGAGGTGGGCCGCGGACGCGGGGGCGGAATCGACGCGTCGAGGCGCACTTCGCGCACGTCGCCGCGCTTGGCGAGGCGGCGGATGGCTTTCTCGTTCGCGGTGACGGCGAGGCCGTTGAAGACCCAGAACGCCTTCACCTTGCTCACGTCGCCGGAGTCCTGGTCGTGGGAGAGGTGCTCCTTGATCGCGGGCTGCGTGCGCGCCGCAACGTCGCGCAGCGACTCGACGACGGCGCGACCGCGTGCGCGGCGTTGGAAATCGCCCGCGGCTTTCGCGGCCGCTTTCGGATCCGCCTTCGTCGTGAGCTCGACGATCACCGGCACTTGCGCGCCGGGCGGGAGCGAAGCGAGTCGCGCTTCGAGATCGGGGTGCAGGGAGCCGGCGGCCGCGACGCCCGAGCCGATCAGGACGACGATCGCGAATAGGAGGGAAGTGATCCTGCCGTTGGGCTGCGCGCGCATGACGTATCGCCTTTCCCGGGCAAGCCCGCGGGCTTGGCCCTGTAACCAGACTCGTGCGCGGAATCGGCTGGCGCTCTGCTGCGCCGCCATTATCATTGGAGCGTGGGGCAGATTGGCGCAACGTTATACGAGTGTCAATGCCGCATATTCGACATCGCGGCGCTGCGCGTCATTTCTCGTCACTGCCTGCCCAAAATCGTCATGGAGCGTTTCGATGTGCGACAAAAAGGAATGATATGAAGCTCCTCGTCCTCGGCGCCGGAGGCATCGGCGGCTATTTCGGCGGGCGCCTCGCCCAGGCGGGCTCAGACGTCACCTTCCTCGTGCGGCGCAGCCGCCGCGACCAGATCGAGCGCGAGGGCCTGCGCATCGAAAGCCCCATGGGCAATGCGCAGATCAAGGCGAAGACCGTGCTGGCAGAGGACCTGCGGCCCGGATTCGACCTCGTTCTCTTCACCTGCAAGGCCTACGACCTCGACTCCGCGATGGACGCGATCGCGCCAGTGATGAAAGGCGAGTGCGCGGTGGTCCCGATGCTGAACGGCATCGCGCACCTGGAGTCGCTCGCCGCGCGCTTCGGCAAATCCCACGTGATGGGCGGCACCGCGCAGATCAACGTGACGCTGCGCCGCGACGGCGTGGTGCATCACATGGACAAGCTCGGGCGCATCGTCTTCGGCGAGCTCGACCGCAGCGCCTCGACGCGCTCCCAGGCGCTCGCCGACGCGTTCGCCGGGAGTCGCGTGGACTGGAAGCTTTCCCCGGATATCGAGCTGGAGATGTGGGAGAAGATCGTCTTCCTCTGCTCGCTCGCCTCGGCGACGTGCCTGTTTCGCGCCAACGTGCGCGAGATCGTCGCCGCTCCGGGAGGCCGCGAGGCGATGGAGCGCGCGCTCGCCGCCAACGTCGAGATCGCGACGCGCGAAGGCCATGCGCCGCGGCCCGGCTCGATCGAGTTCGCGCGCTCGCGCTTGACCGATCCCGTCGGCACGTGGAGTGCGTCGATGCTGCGCGACCTCGAGGCCGGCGGCCAGGTCGAGAGCGACCATATCGTCGGCTGGATGCTCGAGCGGGCGCGCAAGCACGGCGTGGACGACACCATCCTCTCGCTCGCGTACACGCACCTCAAGGCGTACGAGGCGCGGAAGGCCGCGGGGCGGTTGCCGTAATATGCAACGCATGAACCGGCGCCGCGCCCTCATCGGACTCGCAGCGATGGGCTCCCTGGCCTTCGCGCGGACATTGCGCGCGCAAACGCCGGCGAAGCTTCCCCGCGTCGTCACGGTGACGTTCGGCTCGCCCTACAACGCGAGGAGCCGCACCGAAGCCTTCCGCAAGGGCATGCTCGAGCACGGCTACGAGGACGGCCGGAACGTTCGCATGGAATGGAGATCGGCGAACGGGCAGCCCGATCTGCTGCGCGAGATGACGCAGGCGCTGGCGCGCGAGAACGTCGAAGTGATCGTCTCCTCGTCGGATACCACGACGGAGGCGTTGGTGAAAGCGACGAAGACGGTGCCGATCGTCATTGCAAACTCCGAGGACCCGGTCGCCAGCGGCTTCGTGCGCAGCCTGGCGCGGCCGGATTCCAACATCACCGGCCTCAGCGCCAACGGCCTCGACCAGATTGCGCGGCAAGTGGAATTGCTGGTGAAAGCGGTTCCAAAGCTCACGCGCCTCGCGGCGCTGCTGAATCCCACCAACACGATCTACGCCGCCTATCGCTCTCGGCTGGAGGTCGCGGCGAGGGCTTTGCGGCTGCGGCTCGTGGTCGTGGATGCGACGACACCGAGAGAGGTCGATCACGCCTTCTCCACGCTCGAGACCAAGGGGGTCGGCGCGCTCGTGGTGATGGGCGACGGCTTCTTCTACACCGAGCGCAAGGCCCTCACCGAGCTCGCCGAGAGGTTTCGCCTTCCGGCCATCTATCCCCACCAGGGATACAGCGCGGCGGGCGGGCTCATGAGCTACGGCGCCAACATCGAATACAACTATTTTCGCGCCGCCGCCTTCGTCGACAAGATCCTCAAGGGTGCCAGCCCCGCGGACTTGCCCATCGAGCAGCCCGCGAATCACGAGCTCATCGTCAATCGCAACGCGGCGCGCTCGATCGGGATGAGCGTTCCGGCAGAGCTGCTGAAGCGCGCCCACAAGGTCATCGGCTGACCACGCGGCGCAGGAAGTCGGGTCGGGGCGGGCAAACGGCTTTGAATCCGCAGATGAACGCAGATAAACGCGGATAAATCTCCAGGGATCTTCGAGTGCGTGGGACCATTGGCGCGAACGAACCGAACGCCTTTGCCTTATCTGCGTTTATCTGCGGATCCAAGGCTTTTTGCTAGCATCGCTCCAGATGGA
>JBGOST010000161.1:0-5960 GCA_041476125.1 Usitatibacter sp.
GTGCGCAGCAATAGCGACGGGACCATCGTCTCGGTCCAGGATCGCTCGACGCGCGGCGCGCCCCGGCCGCGGCGGCCGGCGGCATGGCTGCTCGACGCGAGCCAGTTGAAGGGCCCGGTGCGACGCCTCACCGTCGACTGGGAGGTCGGTCCCGGCACCGAGGACGCGCGCGTAAGCGTGGAAGCGAGCGACGACCTGAAGTACTGGCGCACAGTGGCCTCGCGCGCGCCGCTGCTGCGCGTCGAGCATGCCGGGTTGCAGCTTTCGCAACGCAAGGTCGACGTCGGATCGCTGCGCGCGAAATACCTGCGCATCACCGGCGAGCCCGCGGCGTTCGTGCTTCGTTCCGTGGAGGCCGAGCCCGAGCTGGTGGTGACACCGGTGCCGCGGCTCGTGCTCGCCGTTGCCGCGGCGGCGGGAGCCAAGCCCGGCGAATACCTCTTCGACCTCGGCGCTCGATTGCCCGTGGAAGCGGTGCGGGTCCGCCTCGGAGCGCCCAATTCCGTGGCGCCGTTCGCAATCGCCACGCGCGAGAGCGAAAGCGGCGAGTGGCGGCGCGTGACCGGGGCCACTTTCTATCGCCTGACGCGCGACGGCGCCGAGCTGGAGTCCCCGGCGGTGGAGCTGGGGGTGCGGTGGGCGCGCTATTGGTCGATCCAGCTCGACTCGCGCGCTCCGAGCCTGGGGAGCGCCGCGCCCTCGCTCGAGGTGCAGTGGCGCCCGGCGCAGCTCGTGTTCGTCGCGCGCGGAGAAGCGCCTTTCGCGCTCGCATTCGGCAATCCCGACGCGAAGCGCTCGTTGCTCGCGGTGAGCGAGCTCATTCCCGGCTACGAGAGGCGCGCCGAGCTGAAGCTTCCCGAGGCACGCCTCGGTGAAGTCGTGAGCGTGGCGAGAAGCGGCGATGCGCTGCGGCAAGTCCTCGGCGACACGAGCCCGCGCAAGCTCGTCCTCTGGGCGATCCTCGTCCTGGGCGTTGTTGCGCTGGGATGGATGGCATGGCGGCTGCGGCGCCAGATGGGCGACGGCAAGACCGAGGGCGAACGCGCGGCAGGCGGCTGAGCGCATCGCGGGTGCTAAACTCGCCGCGAATCATCCGCCCATGTAGAACGCATGTCCGGCAATACGCTCGGCACCCTTTTCACCGTCACGACCTTCGGCGAATCGCACGGACCTGCGATCGGCTGTGTCGTCGACGGCTGCCCGCCGGGGCTCGCGCTTTCGGAAGCCGACATCCAGCCCGACCTCGACCGGCGCAAGCCCGGCACCTCGCGCCATGTGACGCAGCGCCGGGAAGAGGATCTCGTCGAGATCCTCTCCGGCGTGTACGAGGGACGCACCACCGGGACGCCGATCGCGCTCCTCATCCGCAACACGGATGCCCGCAGCAAGGACTACGCGAAGATCGCCTCGAGCTTTCGCCCCGGCCACGCCGACTACACCTACCTTCGCAAGTACGGCCTTCGCGATCCGCGCGGCGGCGGCCGCTCCTCGGCGCGCCTCACCGCGCCCGCGGTGGCCGCCGGAGCCATCGCGCGCAAGTGGCTTCGCGAGCGCCACGCGGTTGAAGTGCGCGGATACCTGTCGCAGCTGGGGCCCAACCGCATCGCCTTCAAATCCTGGGCGCACGTGAACGAGAATCCCTTCTTCGCGCCCGACGAGGCGGTGGTCGCCGCGCTGGAGAGCTACATGGACCAGCTGCGCAAGTCGGGTGAATCGTGCGGCGCGCGCTTGACGGTCGTCGCCACGGGCGTTCCCCCGGGATGGGGAGAGCCGCTCTACGGGCGCCTCGACGCCGACATCGCGCAGGCGATGATGGGCATCAACGCGGTGAAAGGGGTCGAGATCGGCGCCGGCTTCCAGTCCGTCGAGCAGCTCGGAACGCAGCATTCCGACGAGATGACGCCGCAGGGCTTCGTCTCCAACAACGCGGGCGGAATCCTGGGCGGCATCTCCACGGGCCAGGACGTCGTCGTCTCGATCGCCATCAAGCCGACTTCCAGCATCCGGCTGCCGCGCAAGACGGTCGACGTCTCGGGCGCGGCCGCGACCATCGAAACCCACGGCCGACACGATCCGTGCGTGGGCATCCGTGCCACGCCGATCGCCGAAGCGTTCCTCGCTCTGGTGCTCATCGACCACGCGCTGCGCCACCGCGCCCAGAACGCCGATGTGGCCGAGCAGACGCCGCGCGTTCCGGCGCAGGCGCCGGCAGGTGAGGGGAAGGCGAAAACGACTCCGATGTTTGAGGATCCTGATCCCGCGGAAGCCTGAGCAGCACAGCTTATAATTGGGTTTCGTTGGAGCGGACGAACAAGTCGCCGCTCAACTCAACGCACCCTATGGCCGCCCGCACTCTCTACGAGAAACTCTGGGATTCGCATTTCGTCCGCCAGGAACCGGACGGGACGGCGCTTCTCTACATCGACCGCCACCTCGTGCACGAGGTGACGAGCCCGCAGGCCTTCGAGGGCCTGGCGCTCCACGGGCGCAAGCCGTGGCGCATCGATTCCGTGGTGGCCACGGCCGACCACAACGTTCCGACGCATGCGCGCGCGCAGGGGATCGCGGATCCGATCTCGCGCCTTCAGGTCGACACGCTCGACCGGAACGTCGCCAGGTTCCATGTGAAGACGTATTTTGGAATGAACGACCGCCGCCAGGGGATCGTTCACGTCATCGGCCCGGAACAGGGCGCCACGCTTCCCGGCATGACCGTGGTCTGCGGCGACTCCCACACCAGCACCCATGGCGCCTTCGCCGCGCTCGCCTTCGGCATCGGCACGAGCGAGGTCGAGCACGTGCTGGCAACACAATGCCTGCTCACCAAGAAGCTGAAGACGTTGCTGATCCGCGCCGAGGGAAAGCTGCCGGCGGGCGTTACCGCCAAGGACATGGTCCTCGCGATCATCGGCAAGATCGGGACCGCGGGCGGCACGGGCCACGCGATCGAATTCGGCGGCTCGGCGGTGCGCGCGCAGTCGATGGAAGGCCGCATGACGATCTGCAACATGGCCATTGAGGCGGGAGCGCGGTCGGGCATGGTCGCGGTCGACGACAAGACCATCGAATACCTGCGCGGCCGGCCGCATGCGCCGCAGGGCGAGATGTTCGAGAAGGCCGCGGCGTATTGGCGCGCGCTCGTATCCGATCCGGGCGCCCCTTTCGACCGGGTCGTCGAGATCGACGTCGCCTCCCTCAAGCCCCAGGTCACGTGGGGCACATCGCCGGAGATGGTGGTGTCGATCGAGGACCGCGTGCCCGACCCCGGAAAGGAAAGGGACCCGGCCAAGCGCGGCGCCATCGAGCGCGCGCTCGCGTACATGGGCCTCGAGCCCAACGTCGCGATGACGGATATCGCCATCGACAAGGTGTTCATCGGCTCGTGCACCAACTCGCGCATCGAAGACCTGCGCGCCGCGGCTGCCGTCGTGAAAGGCCGCCGGGTCGCGGCCAACGTGAAGCTGGCGCTCGTCGTTCCCGGCTCCGGGCTGGTGAAGACGCAGGCGGAGAAGGAGGGGCTGGATCGCGTCTTCCTCGATTCCGGATTCGAGTGGCGCGACCCCGGCTGCTCGATGTGCCTGGGCATGAACGACGACAAGCTCGCCGCCGGCGAGCGTTGCGCGTCGACTTCCAACCGCAACTTCGAGGGCCGCCAGGGCCCGGGCGGAAGAACGCACCTGGTGAGTCCCGAGATGGCCGCCGCGGCCGCCATCGCCGGGCACTTCGTCGACGTGCGGCGGGGGCACTGATGGAACAGTTCACGGTACACACCGGGCTCGTCGCTCCGCTCGACCGCGAGAACGTCGACACCGACGCGATCATTCCCAAGCAGTTCCTGAAGTCGATCAAGCGCACCGGCTTCGGCCCGCACCTGTTCGACGCGTGGCGCTATCTCGACGTCGGCGAGCCGGGCATGGATCTCTCGAAGCGCCGGCCCAATCCCGAGTTCGTCCTGAACCAGCCGCGCTACAAGGGGGCGTCGATCCTCCTCGCGCGCAAGAACTTCGGCTGCGGCTCCTCGCGCGAGCACGCGCCGTGGGCGTTGCAGCAGGACGGCTTCAAGGCGGTCATCGCGCCGTCGTTCGCCGACATCTTCTTCAACAACTCCTTCAAGAACGGCTTCCTCCCCGTGGTCCTCAAGGAGGCCGAGGTCGACCGGCTCTTTCGCGAGGCGGCCGCGGCCCCCGGATACCGCCTCACGATCGACCTGGCGGCGCAGGCTGTGATCACACCGGGGGGCACGGCGATGCATTTCGACGTAGATGCCTCGCGCAGGGAGAGCCTGCTCAACGGCTGGGACGAGATCGGCCTCACGCTGCGGCACAGCGAGGAAATCAAGGCTTACGAGGAGAATCGCAAGAAGACCGAACCCTGGATCTTCGCGTAATGACCCTCTCCCCGGCCCTCCCCCAAGGGGGAGGGAGAAACCCATGAAGATCGCACTCCTGGCCGGCGACGGCATCGGACCCGAGATCCTGCGCGAAGCCACGCGCGTGCTCGACGTCCTGCGCTCCGAGGGGCTCAAGATCGAAACCGAAGAAGCCCTCGTCGGCGGCGCGGCGTACGACGCGCACGGCGACCCGCTGCCGCAGGCGACCCTCGACCTCGTCAAGGCTTCCGACGCCGTGCTGTTCGGCGCCGTCGGCGGTCCCAAGTACGACACGCTGCCGCGCGACAAGCGTCCGGAAAAGGCGATCCTCGGGTTGCGCAAGGAATGCGATTTCTTCGCCAACCTGCGCCCCGCGACGGTCTTCCCCGAGCTCGCCGACGCCTCGACGCTCAAGGCGGAAGTGGTGTCGGGGCTGGACATCATGATCGTGCGCGAGCTCACCGGGGACATCTATTTCGGGCAGCCGCGCGGCGTGACGGGCGCCAAGGGCGAGCGGGTCGGCTTCAACACCATGCACTACACCGAGGCGCAGATCCGGCGCATCCTGCACACGGGATTTCGCACCGCGCGCTCGCGCGGCAAGCGCCTCACCTCGGTGGACAAGATGAACGTGCTCGAGACCACCCAGCTGTGGCGCGACATCGCCATCGAGATCGCGCCCGAGTATCCCGATGTCGAACTTTCGCATATGCTCGTGGACAACTGCGCCATGCAGCTGGTGAGGAACCCGAGGCAATTCGACGTGATCGTGACGGGAAACATGTTCGGCGACATTCTTTCGGACGAGGCGTCGATGCTGACGGGCTCGATCGGGATGCTGCCGTCCGCTTCGCTCGACGCGGCCGGCAAGGGCCTTTACGAGCC
The DNA here is from genome assembly GCA_041476125.1 of Usitatibacter sp. Taxonomy (GTDB): domain Bacteria; phylum Pseudomonadota; class Gammaproteobacteria; order Burkholderiales; family Usitatibacteraceae; genus Usitatibacter. Next base: position 5,255 of record JBGOST010000161.1, read on the forward strand.
GATCCACGGCTCCGCGCCCGACATCGCCGGCAAGGGGATCGCCAATCCGCTCGCCACGATCCTCTCGGCGGCCATGATGTTCCGCTACACGTTCAACCGCGCCGATGTCGCGGCGCGCATCGAGAAGGCGGTTCGCGCCGCGCTCGCGAGCGGGATGCGCACCGCGGATATCGCGACCAAAGGCGGCAAGCCGATCGCCACCGCGGCGATGGGTGCGGCGGTGGCGAAAGCACTCTAGAAGCGGAGCGAAGGCGCGGCAGAGAGGCGGCGCGTCTCTCTCCCCCCGGCAAGGCGCCTCTCCCAACGACTTAGAGAAGACGATCATGAGAACCGTAGGATTCATCGGCTGGCGAGGCATGGTGGGCTCCGTCCTGATGGAGCGCATGCGCGAGGAACGCGATTTCGACGCGATCGACCCGGCGTTCTTCACCACCTCCAACGTGGGCGGCGCGGGGCCCGCCATCGGCAAGGCGGTGCCGGCGTTGAAGGACGCCAACGACATCGCCGAGCTCTCGAAGCAGGAAGTCCTGGTGAGCTGCCAGGGCGGCGACTACACGAAGTCGGTCTATCCGAAGCTGCGAGCGGCCGGCTGGGACGGCTTCTGGATCGACGCCGCCTCGGCGCTGCGCATGGAAAAGGACGCGGTCATCGTCCTCGACCCGGTGAACCGTCCCGTCATCGACCGCGCGCTCGCCTCGGGCGTGAA
>JBGOST010000162.1:0-5956 GCA_041476125.1 Usitatibacter sp.
CGAACGCCACCCCGGCGACGGCATCGCCGGCGTCTACGTCGAGCGTATCCAGCGCTGCCGCATTACCTCTCCTGGGGTCGATTGGGAAGGGGCCGTCGAGCTCGAGAAGTTGTGAAAGTGTGTACTGGGATTTGTTCTCGCGACAAGATCATTCCTTACGCGTTGCGCAAATGCCACGCCTTCGGGCGCGTGAACGTCTCGATGCCGTAGCTCGAGAGGGTCAAGCCGATGCCGGAGTGGCCCACGCCCGACCACGGCAGCCGCGGGCTCACGCGGTCGCAGCAGTTCCAGTAGACCGTGCCGCTCTTCACCTTCGCGAGGATCTTCTCGGCGCGCTTGCGATCGCGCGAATACACGCCCGCGGTAAGCCCGTACGCCGTGTCGTTCATGAGCTCCACCGCCCGGGTGTCGTTGGCCACCGGCATGATGCCGATGACCGGGCCGAAGCTCTCTTCGCGCATCACGTCCATCGAATGGTCCACATCGAGGAGCACCGTGGGCTCGAACCAGTTTCCCTTGCCCTTTACGCGGTTTCCGCCCGCGAGGATGCGCGCCCCCTTCTTGCGGGCGTCCTTCACCTGCGCCTCGAGCACCTTCAACTGCGGCGCGCGGGTGAGAGGGCCGATGTAGGTGCGATCATCGGCGGGGTCGCCGCGCCTGAATCCCTTCACCTCGCCCACGAAGGCGGCGACGAAGCGATCGAAGATCTTCGCGTTCACGTAGATGCGCTCCACCGAGCAGCAGCTCTGGCCGGTGTTGTAGAAGGCGCCGTCGGCGATGCCCGCCGCGGCCTTCGCGACATCGACGTCCTCGCAGACGTAGACCGGGTCCTTGCCGCCCAGCTCGAGCTGCAGCTTGATCATGCGGCCGCGCACGGCTTCGGCGATGCGACGCCCGGTGCCGTACGAGCCGGTGAAGAAGACGCCGTCGACCGGTTGCTTGAGCAGCGCGGCGCCGACTTTCCCCGCGCCGATGAGCGCGATGAAGGCGTCCGCCGGAACGCCGCTCGCGTGGAGCAGGCGCGCGATCTCCAGCCCCGTCATCGCGGCGAATTCGGACGGCTTGTAGAGTACCGTGTTGCCCGCGAGTAGCGCCGGGAGGAACACGTTCGCGCCCACGAACCACGGGTAGTTCCAGGCGGAAATGTTGGCGACCACCCCGAGCGGCTCGTGGGAGATCTTCTCCTCCATGGAGCCGGCCACGTCGACCGAGACCCTCTCCGCCTTGAGGGTGCGCGCGGTTTCCTCGAGGAAGAAATCGATGCGCGGCAGGAGCCCCTTCAGCTCGTTGCGCGATTGGGAGATGGGCTTGCCGACCTCGGTGGTGAGCACCGCGGCGAGGCGCTCGGTCTCGGCGATCACCAGCTCGCGGAATTTCCCGATCGCGGCGAGGCGCTTCTTCACGGGCGTATTCGCCCACGCGGGCTGGGCCGCGCGCGCTCTCTCGTACTTCGCCCTTACGCTTCTCGCATCGTCGGCGGGAAGGGACGCCGCGACCTCCCCGGTCGCGGGGTTGACCACCTTGAGTTTCACGCCGCCCTGGCCGCCATGACCGGGGTGGCGCGGCCGGTTCGCTTGCGGTGGTCGCACGCCGAGAGGAAAGCGCGCAGCAGCGGGCGGCTGTCGATGAGCGACGCGTCCTTCGGATCGATGAATTCCGGATGCCACTGCACGCCGACCACGAAGCTATGGCCTTCCCAGCGGATCGCCTCGATGATGCCGTCGGGCTCGCTCACCGCTTCGGCGACGAGGCCCTCGCCGATCTGCTTGATGGCCTGGTGATGGATGGTGTTGACGCGCTTCACGTCCACGTCGGGGTAGATGCGCGCGAGCCACGTGTTGGGAAGGATGCGCATGTCGTGAAAGTGGTTCTCGTACTTGGCGGCGTCGCGGTGCGAGCCCTTGTCCGGGCACTGGGTGGCGATGTCCTGGTAGAGCTTGCCGCCGAGCGCCACGTTGATCACCTGGTGCCCGCGGCAGATGCCGAAGACGGGCTTGCCCTGCGTGACGAATTCGTGGAAGAGCTCGATCTCGTACTGGTCGCGCAGCTCGTCGCCCGCCCATTTGGGATTGAGGGGTGTCTCGCCATAGCTCTTGGGAGACATGTCCTCGCCACCCTGGAGCAGGAGCCCGTCGAGCGAGTCGACGTAGTTCTTGACCTTGAGCGACTTGGGCGCGTGCGCCGAAGCGAGGCTCATCTCGGGGATCATGAACGCGAGCACGTCGCCCGACATGATCCAGTTCGCCACCGACTGCTCGAGGTACTGCACCGATTTCGTCGGCAGGAACGTGCGCGACGCGTCCGGGTAGAGCAGGCGGGCGGAAACGCCGATGCGTAGAGGTTCCATAGGGATGATTTTACGGTAAATTGTTCCCACGATGAAGCATCTCAGCGCGCTCGACGCCCTGTTCCTGCACCTCGAGACGCCGGATACCCCGATGCACGTGGGCAGCCTCATGCTGCTGGAGAAGCCCGCGGGGAAGAAGAGCGCCTACGCCGCCATCCGCGATCACGTCGCGCGGCGGATGCACGTGGCGCCCGTGTTTTCACGTGTTCTCGGCCGGGTCCCGCTCGACCTCGCCAATCCCGCGTGGCTCAATGCCGAGCGCGTCGATCTCGACTATCACATCGGGCACCTCACGCTGCCCGCCCCCGGCACCACCGCGCAGCTCGAGGCGGCTGTCGCGCAGCTGCATCGCGGCATGCTCGATCGCGATCGCCCGCTGTGGAAGTTCACCGTGATCGACGGATTGAAGAGCGGGCAGATCGGGTTCTACGGCAAGATCCACCACGCCGCCCTCGACGGGCAGGGCGGAGTCGCGGTCGCGCAGGCGCTTCTCGATATCGAGCGCAAGCCGCGCGCCGTGCCGCGGGCCAAGGGCGGGATCGTCCCGACCATGAAGCCCTCGGCGCTGAAGATGCTGGGAGCGGCGTTTCGCAACACGGTGGCGCAATACGGAAGGATCCTGAAGGCGGTACCCGGATTCGCGAAGGCCGCCGGCGTCACGGGTGCCACGGCGCTTGCGCCGGCGCAGCTGAAGAAGCGCGGCGCGGCACTCGGTCCCCGTACGCGCCTGAACGCGGCGATCGGCCCCGAGCGCATTTTCGTCGCCGTGCGGATTCCGCTCGAGGAAGCCAAGGCCATCGCGCGCCACTACGAAGCCAAGCTGAACGATGTGGTGCTGGCCACGTGCGCGGGTGCGCTGCGCAAGCTCTTTGCCGGGGACAAGGCCGCGCTCGCGAAGACCATGGTCGGCGCGGTGCCGTTGAGCCTGAGGGCGCCCGGCGACACGACCCAGGAGAACCAGGTCTCGATGATGCTGGTCGACCTTGCCACCCACATCGCCGATCCGGCCAGGCGCATGGCGGCGATCGTCGCGGCGAGCTCGCGCGCGAAGAGGTTCGCCGGCGGCTTGAAGGCGGCGATTCCGACCGACCTGCCGTCGATCGGCATCCCGTGGCTTCTGGACGCGATCACGCCGCTGTATCGCAAGGCGGTCGAGACCGATCGCATTCCCGTCATCGCCAACCTCGTGATCTCCAACGTGCCCGGTCCGCAGGTGCCGCTCTACCTTGCCGGCGGCGAACTGAAGGCCTACTACCCGGTCTCAATCGTCACCCACGGTCTGGCGCTCAACATCACCATCCTGAGCTACAACGGCTCGCTCGATTACGGGCTGGTGGCGTGCAAGAAGGCGGTGCCGGACTTGCGCATTTTCGCAAAGCACCTTAAAAGTGCCCACAACGAGTTGCTGAAGACGACCGGGACACGATGAGCCACGCGCAATCGATCAAGCCGCCGGGGGCTTTGCTGCTCGCCCTCGAAGGGCGCGCGCCATGGGAATTCGGCGCCGCCCTCGCGTCATTCCCGCTGCTCACCCGAGCTCCGCGCGGCGACGGCCACGCGGTGGTGGTCTTTCCGGGTCTCGCCGCTTCGGACTTCAGCACGCTCCCGCTGCGCGCATTCCTCGCGGAACGCGGCTACCGTACGCACGGCTGGGAGCTGCGCTTCAACCTGGGGCCGCGCCGCGGCGTCATCGAGCGCAGCCTCGAGCGCGTGCGCGAGGTCCGCCGCGCGACGGGGCGCAAGGTGAGCCTCATCGGCTGGAGCCTCGGCGGGATCTACGCTCGCGAGATCGCAAAGCTCGCGGCCGGCGAGGTGCGTTGCGTGATCACCCTCGGCACGCCGTTCACCGGGCATCCGCGCGCCAACAACGCCTGGCGCCTCTACGAGCTGGCGAGCGGGCATTCGCTCGACGACCTCGCGCAGGTCGAGCGCGTGCGCGGTACACCTCCGGTTCCCACGACCTCGATCTTCAGCCGCAGCGACGGCATCGTCGCCTGGCCGTGCTGCGTCCAGGAGGCGAGCGACAAGGCGGAAAGCATCGAAGTCACCGCGAGCCACATCGGCATGGGAGTGAACCCGGCCGCGTGGTACGCCATCGCCGACCGGCTCGCGCAGCGCGAGGGACGTTGGGCGCCGTTCCATCGTAGAGGCTGGCGGCGCTGGCTCTTCGCCGATCTCTACCGTGCCCGCGATCCAGGCTGATCGCCTCACGCTGGAGTACGAGTCCCTCGGTAATCCCGCCGATCCCGCCATCGTCCTCGTGATGGGGCTCGGCATGCAGATGATCATGTGGCCCGAGGCGTTCTGCGGGATGCTCGTGGCGAGGGGCTTTCGCGTCGTGCGCTTCGACAATCGCGACGTGGGACTGTCGACGCATCTGGATCACCTCGGAGCGCCGAACGTCGCCCTCGCGACCCTCAAGTTCCTGCTGCACCTGCCGTTGAAGTCGGCATACTTCATCGACGACATGGCGCGCGATACCGCCGCGCTGCTCGATGGGCTCGGAATCAACAGGGCGCACCTCGTGGGCGCGTCGATGGGCGGCATGATCGCGCAGAACCTCGCCGCGACCGCGCCGGCGAAGGTCGCGAGCCTCGTTTCCATCATGTCCACGACGGGCAAGCGCAGCCTGCCGCCCCCGACATCGCGCGCGCGCCGCGCCCTTTTGCAGGCGCCGGCGAAGCGCGGCGACATCGAGGGCGCGACCCGCAGGCTGATGCGGGTGTTGCGCGCCATCGGAAGCGAGACGCATCCCGCGGACGAGGGCTTCCTGCGCGAGCTGTGCGAACGGCATGTGCGCCGCTCCTACAACCCGGCGGGAGTGGCGCGGCAGCTCATCGCGATCGCGGCGAGCGGCGACCGCAGCGCGGCGGTGCGCCGCATCAGGGCGCCGACGCTCGTCATCCACGGCGACGAGGATCCGCTCGTTCGTCCGCCGTGCGGCGAGGAAACCGCGCGCGTGATCCGAGAAGGCGGAGGCGACGCCCGCTTGGAGATGATCCGCGGCATGGGTCACGACCTGCCGGTGCCGCTCCTGCCGCAGCTGGCGGAGCTCATCGCCGGGCACTGCCGCGCCAATCCCATCCCCGCCTGAGCCGGGGGTTCGACTTTTAAGGATTTTTTAATAAGGCCTTAAGGACGGGCCCCGTCCCCGCGGCGGAAGCTTTGCCCCATGCCGGACACTTCGCCCGGCACGGACAGGCTTCCAACGGAGGACACCATGGAAAAGCAGGCTATCGGCAAGGGACTGATCATCGCGTTGCTCGGGCTCGGAGCTTTCGGGCTCTTCGCCGGGGAACCCATCCGCGACCGCAGCTTCGACATCGCCTTCCCCGAGCGCGTAGCGACGGTCGAAGGGCAGGAGATCGCCGGCGGCCCGCGCGAGTGCGACCTGCAGCGCGGCATCGACACCGACTGCACCTTCTTATAGGAACGCCGCCGCCCCTTCAGGCGAACGTCACCCCGCCGTCCTCGAGGGGCAGGGTGCGGATGCGCTTCCCGGTGAGGTTGTAGACGGCGTTCGCTACCGCCGGTGCGACCAGCGGCACGCCGACCTCGCCCAGCCCGCCCGGCTTGCCGCCGGTCTGAATCAGCTCGACCTTGATCGGC
>JBGOST010000163.1:0-5948 GCA_041476125.1 Usitatibacter sp.
AAAATCCGAACAGCCTGAAAGGTCCTTGTCGCCGGGTGCTGGCCCGGCTCGCGCGTGCGAACCGCGCGACCCACGACCTCGGCAAGTTGCCGGGTGGTCCGGAAAGGCTCGCGGAGCCTTGTCGCAACAATCGCTGCTGCAATCGATTTAGCAAACCGTTCTTCCCCATGGCGCCAGATCACCTCCCTGATTTCCTTTTCGTCCGCGCGGTCGAGCCACTGCGCGGCGGTCTCGCCGCGCGTCGTGTCCATGCGCATGTCGAGCGGCCCTTCGCGGGCGAAGCTGAAACCGCGCTCCGCGTCGTCGAGCTGGGGCGAGGACACGCCGATGTCGAGCAGCACCCCGGCCACCTGGCGAATTCCGCGAGCGGCTAGCGCCTCTCTCATCGTCGAGAACCTGGCGTGGATCAGCTCAAGACGCGGATCTTCGAGCGCGCGATGCGCATGCGCCTCGGGGTCCTGATCAAAAGCGAAAAGTCTTCCGCGAACACCGAGACGGGCGAGGATGGCCTGGCTGTGCCCGCCGCGGCCAAAGGTGCCATCGACGTAGGTTTTGTCTTCACGGATGTTGAGGGCAGAGATTGTTTCTTCGAGTAGGACCGGGACATGGGAAACCTCGCTCACGGGGGAAGGGGAGTGACGCCGAACGCAAAACCGGGGACAGACCCCGATTTCCACTGGCCCCTGGAGCGGACTCCAAGTCCGGAAATCGGGGTCTGTCCCCGGTTTTCCGTTCTCACAGGGAGAAGTTCTCCATCCCCGGAGGCAAGGTCGGACTGCCTCCGGACCTCAGGGACTCGAGCTGCTTGTTCCACAGCTCGAGATCCCAGATTTCGTAGTGGCTTCCCTGCCCGACGAACATCACCTGGCGCGCGATGTGCGCGAAGTCGCGCAGCTCGGGGGCAATGAGCAATCGGCCCGCGCCGTCGATCTCAACGTCCTGCGCGAAGCCGACGAGCAGGCGCTTCCAGACGCTGAACTGGCGATCGAGGCTGGGGAACGACATGACCTGCGCGCGGATGGGCTCCCACGCGGGCGCGGGATAGAGCAGCAAGCAGGCGTCGGGATGCGCGGTGAGCACCAGCTTCACCGTGCCTCCCTGGGTCAATGGATCCCGGGTGCGCGTCGGGACCGCCATGCGGCCCTTGGCGTCCAGGTTGACCTGCGTCGCCCCTTGGAACACTTCTCCTCCCACGTTTTCCCACTTCCGCACACTGTAGTGATCCGGCTACAGGGCGTCAAGAGGAATGCGTGGCAGATTTTTCTTGTGCGACAAAGGGTTAGCGCTGGTTTTTCGCGCCATTTCTCCAAGACCTAAAATATTACAAATCAAAGACTTAGGAATTGGAGTGAAAGTAATGTCGGAGGATTGCACCGGCCCCCGCAAGAGAAAAAGGCCCGCCGAAGCGAGCCCTTCCCTCGGCGACAGGGGGCCGATTCAGCAGCCGCCCTTGCCCTTGCCGATTCCCTTGCCGGCCGCGTTCCCGCCGGCCGTTACGAAGGCGATGCGCCCCCACCCCATGCCGCTGGCGCGCATTCCCAGGACATGCAGGAGCGCTAAATGGAGCTGCTCGGCCGACGGGTTCGCCGCACCCGAGCGCATCAGCGACTCCTGCACCAGCACGAGCGAGATCTTCACGTCCATCCATCCCATCGGGCCGGTGGGCTGGATGGTGCCTGCGCGCAGCGCGTGAACCAGGGACAACGCTTTTTCCCGAGTGCCGGCAAGTAGCGCGAACTCGGCTGCGAGCTTCTCCGCGACGGTTCCCGGGACCGCTCTCCACGTGCTGTTCTTCTGCGCCATCGCGGACACCAGCGATCCAGCGCGCATCCGCATCATTCGATTCATTCCAACCTCCGTCATAGCCTGTGCGCCGATGACGTTTCTTATCTGACCAGGGTGCCCGTGAGCCGGATCGTGCCCTTCGCAGTTGTTACATCCCCGCCCAGCAACGCGGCCTCGAGCTGTTCCGGCGTCGGCTGGGCGATGCCGGCGCGCGCGAGAGAATCGCGAGCAAGCGCCAGCGAGATCACCACGTTGTCCCAGGGCATGGGGCCCGTGGGCAACTCGAACGTCGTCGTGACGGGCAGCTTCGCGCCCCCCGTGTCCGACACCAGCGTCACGCGTTGCCCGTTCCGCAGCGCGCTCACCAGCGCCAGCGCGTTTTCCTCGGAGCCCGCGAGCTGCGTGAAATTCGCCGCGACCCGCGACGCATTGCGGTCTTCGCCGCGATCGACTTGCGCGAGCGCGGGAATCGCGCCGACCCCTACCAGCAGCACTGCTGCAAGAATCCGCATTGCTCTCATGGCAGCCTCCCATCTGCGGTTTCCGTACGCAAAATGCTGGGCTTCCCACGCCGCGAATGGTGTGAGGTCCATCACAAATCATCAAAAATGGGCTGTTTGTCACCATGCGGCGACTGCGTGTTACAGAGTTGCCGCGGATGGTCAGGACGAAAAAAAGGGCCCGCATTGCGGGCCCTTTCGTGGATCGCGAAGGCTTTAGCCGCCGCTCTTGCCTTTGCCCTGGCTCTTGCCGTGCTCGTTGCCGCCGGAGTTGCCCTGCGCCGTGGTCACGCCGGCGGCATTGCCACCGCCCGCGTTCACGACGCCGACTCCCGCGGTGCTCGGCTTTCCGCCGCCGGTGGCCGCCACAGTCGAGCCGACGCTTGTTCCCGCGCCGGTGACGATGCCGCGTCCGTACGCGTTTCCTTTGGGCTGATGCGCAGAAGAGGCGCCGCCCTCGGCGGTGACCACTCCCGACGCGGTCGAAGTCGCGCCGGTTGCGGTGGTGATGCCCTTCGACGGCCCCTTGCCGGCCGGGGAGGATCCCGCGGCGGTAGTCACGCCCTTGGTCGTTGCGGTCGTGGTCGTCGCCGTACCCGTGCCGCCCGTGGAAGGAAGCGCAGCAAGTTGGGCTTGCGTCGCCTTGAGCGAGCTCACCACGGGGCCGACGTTCGTGCCGCCCGCATGCGCGATCTGTCCCCACCCCATGCCGTCGGCGCGCATCTGCAGGATGCCCTTCAGCGCGACCGTGGTGCCGTCAGGCTTCGTGATGTCGCCGCCCATGAGCGCGATCTGCAGCTGCGCCGCGGTCGGCTTCGTGATCCCTGCGCGCAGCAGCGCATCCTGGGCGAGGGCGAGCGAGATCTTCACGTTGCCCCAGCCCATCTTGCCGGTGGGCGGCGTGAAGGTCGTCGTCGTCGATGTTCCGGTTCCCGTTCCGGTGCCAGTTCCTGCCGCGGGGGAAGTGAGATTCACCGCCGTGCCGTTACGCAAGGCGGTCACCAGCGCCAACGCGTTGTCCTTCGAGCCAGCGAGGTTCGCGAAGAATGCCGCGATCTTCGCCGCCACCAGGCCTTGCCCTTTGTTGGTCGCGGTCGTATCGAGAAGCCTTGCTTGCGTCTCGATCTCGTTGCCTGTCGCGGTAGTCGTCGTCTGGGCATGCATCGCCGGCGCAAGCGCCAGCAAGGTTGCAGCCGCCAGGATTCGCATCGTGCCTTTCATTCTCGCCTCCATTGTCAAGTCGGACCGACCAACTTCTCCGTCTGCAGGATGACCTCGGTGGCCGTCGCGCCGTCGCGCAGCATCCCGCTGTCCTTCTTGGCGGTCACCGTCATGCGCGTGGTGTTCGGAGTCAGCGCCTCGAGCTCGATGTCGATGTCGCGATCGGAGGCTTTCGCCCGGATCACATCCGTCGTGCCATCGCGCTTCGAAGACACCACCTTGATCTGCATCCGGTTCAGTGCGCCGTACGTCGCTCGCTTCACTTGCGCCTGGGGCGTGGTGAAGGTCTTGTAGACCATGCCGCTCAACGTGTGCGAGACGCCCGTGGCCATGCCGACGCCGAGCGCCGTAAGTCCCACCGCAACGCATCCGCCGAGCGCGAATTGCGAGAGGGCCAGGAGGGCGATAAAGACTCTTTTCATGGATCAATGATCGAGCAACCCCCTTGCAGGGGGTGTGAAACGCATCACAAAACTTCAAATACAGGGGTTTCGTCGCCGCGCAACGACATTCGGCGCGAGAGTGACGCGGACGGTCACTCGAGAAGAAAAAAATTCACTCGACCTTGATGTTCGCCTCGCGAATGGCGCGAGCCCATTTCTCCGCCTCGGCGCGCTGGAACGCGGCGAACGATTGCGGCGTGGTGGGAATGAACTTGGCACCCTCGGATTCGAGGCGCTTCTCGATCTCCGGCGATCTCATGATCTTCTGCACTTCGGCATTCCAGCGCGCGACGATCTCGGGCGACGTGGCGGCGGGCGCGAAGAGCCCGATCCAGTTGCTCACCTCGAAGCCGGGCAGCGACTCGGCCACCGTCGGCGTATCCGGGAGTGCCGCCGTGCGATGCGGCCCGATCACCGCGATGGCGCGCAGGCGCCCCGCCTTCACCATCGGCAGCACCGTCGGCATGGTGGCGAAGATCATCTGCGTCGGGCCGCCCACCAGATCGGTGATCGCGGGCGAGTTTCCCTTGTAGGGCACGTGCACGATGTCGACTTTCGCCATGGACTTGAAGAGCTCGCCCGCGAGGTGGCTCGTCGTGCCGAGGCCCGCGGAGGCGTAGGTCAGCGCGCCCGGCCGTGAGCGCGCGAGCGCGATGAGCTCGGGCACGGTCTTCACGGCGACGGTGGGATGCACCACGAGAAGCCCCTCGGCATCGAGCACGTGCGCGATCGGCACGAAGTCCTTCATCGTGTCGAAGGGCATGGTCTTGAAGAGGCTCTGGTTCACCGCGTGCGTGCCGATGTTGCCGATCACCAGCGTGTAGCCGTCCGGCGGAGATTTCGCGACGAAGTCCGCGCCGATGTTGCCGCCGGCGCCGGGCTTGTTTTCGATGACGACCGGCTGGCCCCAGGCTTCGGCCACCTTGGCGCCGATGGCGCGCCCGAATGTGTCCGCGATGCCCCCCACAGGGAAGGGCACGACGATCTTGATGGGTTTCGATGGATAGGCCGGCGATTGCGCCGTGGCGCCCGCGCCGACGAGGAGAGCCGCGAGGCCGAAGAGTGCCGCAAATGCCTTGCGCATGATCCAGGATCTCCCGGCGGAAAAAGTGTGAAGCAGGCCGATAAGCGGGATTCTGTTACGGCCCTTGCGGGCTATGACGGTCATTCCTCTGGGCCGTGCGTTGCCGCACGGCTCAAGCCACCTACCCGCAGACTCGGTGGGCCACGTCGTCGTCTGCCTACTTGGTGTTGCTCCGCGTAGAGATTGGCCGTTTCACCCCGGCAAGGTTGCCCCTGCCGAACTCGTCTCTGTTCCTCTGATCCTCGCCTCACGGCGGACGGGAGTTACCCGCTACGCTGCCCTTTGGAGTCCCGACTTTCCTCTGTGCGACGGATGTGGCACAGCGACCGTCTGGCCTGCTTCACCTGGGCATTTTACCGTGGATCACCCTCGCCCCTTGCTCCTGAAATGAACCGGATCGTCGTAGAAGGTTTCGCCCTGTATGCCTGAATGCCAGCCCGGGACGCCAAGCACCGGCATCGGCGCCATCATCTTCGGCGATTGATACCGCGCGCGGTTCGCGAAATGCGCGGCGAGGAGCACGTCGGCCTGCGCGACCTGCACCTCGATCGGCAGCATGAAGAACAAATCGTTCACGGGGACGAACACCGTCTTGGCGACCATTCCGATGTAAGGGGCCAGCGCCTGCTCGTGCATGGCATGGCCGAAGGCGAGGAAGCGCACCTTCGCCTCGAGCTCGGCGCGGCGATTCCAGAAGAGCTCCTTCCATTCGAAATCGACGATGAGCCGCAGCAGCGCCGGCGAGCTCGCGACGACGATGACGCCGCCTTCGTCGAAGAGCGTCAACGCGTCGCGCTCGGGGCTGCGGCGCTTCGCCTCCTCCTCGCCGCGCTCTTCGAGGATCGCCGCGTGCTGTGCGTTGATCGCGGCCTTCCCCCTGGGAAATGCGATCCAGGCGAGCGCGTTGAAGAGGTC
>JBGOST010000164.1:0-5942 GCA_041476125.1 Usitatibacter sp.
CACGATGCGCTGCGCGAGGCCTTCGACGATGGCGGTCTTGCCCACGCCCGGCTCGCCGATCAACACCGGGTTGTTCTTGGTGCGGCGCTGGAGCACCTGGATCACGCGGCGGATTTCCTCGTCGCGGCCGATCACCGGGTCGAGCTTGCCCTGGCGGGCCCTCTCAGTGAGGTCGATGGTGTATTTCTTCAGCGCCTCGCGCTGGCCTTCCTGCTCGGGGTCGTGGACGGTCTCGCTGCCGCGCACCGCCTTGATGGCGTTGTCGAGCGCGGCGGTGTCGACTCCGTGCTGCTTCAGGAGCCGGCCGGCATCGCCCTTGTCCCGGGCCGCGGCGAGGAGGAAGAGCTCGGAGGAGATGAACTGGTCCCCGCGCTTGGTGGCCTCCTTGTCCGTGAGGTTGAGGAGGTTGTTCAGGTCGCGGGATATCGTGATCTCGCCGCCGGTGCCCTCGACCTTGGGAAGGCGCTTGATGGAGTCCTCGAGCGCCTTCTTCAGCGGCGCGACGTTGACACCGGCGCGCTGCAGGAGCGAGGCGGTGCCGCCGTCGTCCTGGTTGACGAGCGCGAGCAGCAGGTGCTGCGGCTCGATGAAGCCGCCGTCGTTGGCGAGCGCCAGGCTTTGCGCGTCGGCGAGGGCCTGCTGGAACTTGGTGGTGAGCTTGTCGATTCTCATAGGGCCGCCCGTATCTTAATCTCCCCCTTAGATGGAGGCGGCCGGACCGCGTTCAAGCCTCGGTCAAAACGGCGTTTTCCGGGTGGTATCCTCTTCGTTTCCCGCCAATGTCCGACCTTCACCACGCCATCGAGGAAACCGTCACCGGGGATGTGACCCGGGCGCTTGCCGAGGATGTGGGCATCGGCGACTTGACAGCGCGCCTCATTCCCGAGGAGCGCCAGGCGCGAGCGCGCCTCATGACCCGCGAGAACGGAGTGCTGTGCGGCACGGAGTGGTTCGTGCGCACTTTCGAGGAGCTCGACCCCGAGGTGGAGATCTTCTGGCACCACGTCGACGGCGACGAGATCGTCGCGGGCGTTTCACTCTGCGAGATCGAGGGTCGCGCGCGGGCACTCCTCACCGGCGAGCGCACCGCGCTCAATTTCGTGCAGCTGCTCTCGGGCGTGGCCACGCGCACCCGCCAGTTCGTGCGCGCCGTCGAGGGCACGCGCGCCAAGATCCTCGATACCCGCAAGACGCTCCCGGGCCTGCGCCTGGCGCAGAAGTACGCGGTGCGAGTGGGGGGCGGCCAGAACCATCGCATCGGGCTTTTCGACGGCATCCTCATCAAGGAGAACCACCTGATGGCCGCCGGCGGCGTCAAGGCGGCAGTGCACGCGGCGCAGCACGACGTGTCCGGCGGCACGATGCTGCAGGTCGAAGTCGAGACGATCGAGCAATTGCGCGAGGCGCTCGACGCCGGCGCCCGGCTGATCCTCCTCGACAACTTCGACTTGGCGCGCATGCGCGAGGCGGTGCGCGTGGCCGGCGAGCGCGCCGAGCTCGAAGCCTCGGGCGGCGTCACGCTCGAAAACGTGCGCGAGATCGCGCAAACCGGAGTGCACCGCATCTCGGTGGGCTCCCTCACGAAAGATGTCAAGGCGCTCGACCTCTCGATGCGCTTTATGCACCATTGATCCCACCCCGAAGGATTTCCCTCATGCGCCTGCTCCTGCCGTTGCTTCTCGCCTTCACGCTCGCCGGCTGTGCCACCACCAACGGCGATCCGCGCGACCCGTGGGAGGGCCTCAACCGCAAGACCTTCGCCTTCAACGACTCGCTCGACAAGGCGGTGATGAAGCCCCTCGCCCAGGGCTACCAGAAGGTGACTCCGGGCTTCGCGCAGGAAGGGGTCAACAATTTCTTCGAGAACATCGGAGACGTCGGCACCAGCGTGAACAACCTGCTGCAGGGCAAGATCAAGGCGGGCGCATCGGACGCCGGGCGCTTCGTCGTGAACACCGTCTTCGGCGTGCTCGGTCTCTGGGACGTCGCCACGCCATTGGGCCTCGAGAAGCACGACGAGGACTTCGGGCAAACGCTCGGCTGGTACGGCGTGCCCTTCGGTCCCTATTTCGTGATCCCGCTGTTGGGCCCGAGCAGCACCCGCGACGCCCCCGCGCGCGCGGCCGACCTGAGCTGGTACTACAACGACTGGCTTCCCGACCGCGTCTACTGGGCCTCGTGGGGGCTCGACAAGGTGCGCACGCGCGCCAATCTGCTCAAGGCCGAGAGCGTGCTGGAGGCGGCGGCCATCGACCGCTACACGTTCGTGCGCGACGCGTGGCTGCAGCGCCGCCGCAGCCAGGTGTACGACGGCAACCCGCCGAAGCTGAAAGAGGACGAGTGACGCTCGGCTTCAAGCTCGGCGTCGTTTTCGTCGCGTTCCTCGCCATCCTCGCGGTGGTCATCTTCGTCGCCTTCCGCGAGCGCACGCGCGGCAAGACGCTCGCCAACGACGACCTCGCGGGGCAGCAAGCGCAAGACGCCCGCGTGATGGCTATCGTCTTTTCCGCGATTCTCGGCGGCATGGCCCTCACCCTGCTGGTCTCGTGGCTGGTATTCTTTTGAATGCCTTTCGAGAAGACCTATCACGTTTCCTGGGCGCACATCGACGCCAACGGCCACATGGCCAACACCGCGTACCTGGATATCGCGGTCGACGCGCGCTTCATGTACTTCACCCAATGCGGCTTCCCGCCGTCGGAGTTCGCCCGGCTGCGGATCGGGCCGGTGGTGCGCCGCGACGAGGTGGACTACTACCGCGAGCTGCACATGCTGCAGTCGATGCGCGTCAACCTGATGCTCGCGGGCATCAGCGACGACGCATCGCGGTTTCGCATCGTGAACGAGATCCGGCGTGAAGACGGCGAGCTCGCCGCGCGCGTCACGAGCCAGGGCGGCTGGTTCGACCTCGCGGCGCGCAAGCTGGTGGCGCCCCCGGAAAAGCTCGCCGATGCGCTGCGCGGCCTCGACCACACGGCGGATTTCGAGACGCTCACCTCGAGCGTGAAGAAATAGCGGGCGGCGGGCCCTGCCTCAACCGGGTTACTTGCGATGCCTGAGCAGCAGCATCCCCGCGAGAACCAGCAGCACCACCGAGATCACGGCGATCACCACGCGCGCGCCCGGGCTCATGGTCGAGAGGGTGGGCGCGATGGTGCGCCCGGAGCGGTTGAAAGTGAGCGCGTCGGTGTCATCGGGCAGCACGGCGATCACCGATACGGCCCCACTCGCGGTGTTTATCGCCACCAGCCGGGTGCTCGCGGGGGACCCCGCGTTCGAATTGACGGCGAGCAGCAGCCCCGAAGGTGAAAAGGACATCGAGTTGATGACGCTCGGGAAGGGCGCCCCGGTCAGGGGCGGGCCCGTCTTCACCACGCCCGACTGCAGGTCGACGACATCGAGGGTGCCCGTCGCTCCCGTGCGAGTGAGGTAGGCGACGTTGTTGTTGTCGATCGCAATACCCGCCGGCGTGGACGAAGGCGCCGGTCTTCCCAGGAAGGACACGGCGCCACTGGTGATACTGATCACCCCCAACTGGCTGGTCGCCGGAATCCAGCCGTACAGCGCGCCCGAGGAGTCGAAGGTGATGTCGGAGACTCCCGCGGACAGCTCGCCCACCAGGGTCGAGTTCCCGGTGGCCGGGTCGACGATGACGAGCGAGCGCGGGTTGTTCGGGGATTGGGGCGAGGTGATTCCGTAGAAAACGCCCGAAATCGGGTGCACCGAAAGCCCGGTCATGGCGAGGGGCTTGCCCTCCGGGAGGAGACGGATCGCCCCCACCAGCGTGGAGGTGCCGCTGCCGAGGCTGATGGTGTAGAGGTTGCCCGCGATCGCGCCCTGGGCGCCGGCGGCCTGGATGCGCGAGCTCGCGGCGTAAAGGGTGTGGGTCCCCTGCGCCACCGCGACGACGGGATTCGCGAGTGCGAGGAAGAAAGCGAAGAACGCGCGCCAAGCCATGCGCCGAATCTTACTACCTCGCATGGCTCGCGATATAGACCTTGATCAAACGGGAATCAGGTTGCATCACTTCGAAGCGCTGCTCGAGCCGCTCGATGGCCTCGAAGCCGGCCGGCCGCGGCGCCGGTTCGCCGAGCGCTTCGAGGATCGTCGCTTCGAATTTCACCGGCTGCGCGGTCTCGAGGCAGATCATGGGATAGCGCGCTTCGCGGTGGCGCAGCGCGATCTTCACGCCGTCGGCGGTATGGGGGTCGATCACCTGGCCATACTTCTCCTTGGCGAGCCGGATCGTCTTGATGCGGTCGGCGTGCGTGCTGCGGCCCGAGACGAAGCCCGAGTCCTCCTCGATCTTTTCCCAGGCGCGATCGGTCGAGAGGTCGAACCCGCCCTCCTCGTCGACCCGCTTCCACAGCCACGCGACCTTGTCGCCGTCGCCCTCGACCGAATCCCAGATGAAGCGCTCGAAGTTCGACGCCTTGGAGATGTCCATCGACGGGCTCGAGGTCGCCTCGGTCTCCGCGCTCTTGCGGGGGCGGTAGCGTCCGGTGCGAAAGAACTCGTCGAGGACGTCGTTCTCGTTGGTCGCGAGCACGAGGCGGCGAATCGGCAGGCCCATGCGCTTGGCCACATGGCCGGCGAAGATGTTGCCGAAGTTGCCCGAGGGCACGGCGAACGACACCTGCTCGTCGTTGGAGCTCGTGGCGGCGAAGTAGCCCTTGAAGTAGTACACCACCTGGGCGACGATCCGCACCCAGTTGATCGAGTTGACCGCGCCCACTTCGTAGCGTTGCTTGAAGTCCAGGTCCGAGGCGATCGCCTTCACCACGTCCTGGCAATCGTCGAACATCCCCTCGATGGCGAGGTTGAAGATGTTCGCGTCCTTCAGGGCGTACATCTGCGCGCGCTGGAACGGGCTCATCCTTCCGTGGGGCGAGAGCATGAACACGTTGATGCGCTCCTTGCCCTTCAGCGCGTGCTCGGCCGCCGAGCCGGTGTCGCCGCTGGTCGCGCCCAGGACGTTCAGGCGCCGGTTCTGCTTCTCGAGCACCTGCTCGAAGAGCTGGCCGAGGAGTTGCAACGCGATGTCCTTGAACGCGAGCGTCGGGCCGTTGGACAGGCCGAGGATGTGGAGGTTGGGCTCGAGCGTTCGCAGCGGCGTGATCTCGGGCGTACCGAACAGCTGCGCGGTATAGGTGCGATCCACCGCCTGCTTCAATTCCGCGCCCGGATAGTCGGGAGCGAAGAAACGCAGGATCTCGAAGGCGAGCCGCGGGTATGGCAGGTCGCGCATCGCGTCGAGCTTGACGCGCATGATCCGCGGCCACCGCTCGGGGACCATGAGCCCGCCGTCGGGCGCCAGGCCTTCGAGGAGGATGTCGGTGAAGGACGCTCCGGTGTCGTGCCCCCGCGTGCTAACGTATTTCATCTGCGTTCATCCGCGTTTGCCATTCGACTCACACGGCGCTTCGCGACCACGGGATTCAAAGCAGTTCTTCCAGCCTTATGCGCACGACGGGCGCCGGAATCGTCGCCAGCGCTTCGATGCGGCGGATGGCCGCGTTCACGTTCTTCTCGGGTGCCAGGTGCGTGAGGATCACGACGTCGACCTGTTCCTCGCCCTCGCCGGCTTCCTTCTGGAAGATGGCGTCGATCGAGATCGACAGGTCGGCGCAGATGCGCGTCACGTCGGCGAGCACGCCGGGGCGGTCGATGGCGCGCAGCCGCAGGTAGGAAGCGGTCTGCACCTCTTCCATCGGAAGGATCGGCGCGTCGGAGAGGCGGTCGGGCTGGAACGCGAGGTGCGGGACGCGTTGCTCGGGGTCGGAGGTCGCCATGCGCGTCACGTCCACCAGGTCGGCCACGACGGCGCTCGCGGTCGGCTCGGCCCCGGCGCCTCGACCGTAGTAGAGCGTCGGTCCCACGGCATCGCCCTGCACCAGCACGGCGTTCATCACGCCCTCGACGTTGGCGATCAGGCGGCGCGC
>JBGOST010000165.1:0-5843 GCA_041476125.1 Usitatibacter sp.
AGCCGCTCGAGACGTCTTCCGGCAGGTTCATGATGAACGAACGGTCGATCTTCATGCTGGAGGCGGGCAGGCGCTTCAGCTGCCCGAGCGAGGAATAGCCCACGCCGAAATCGTCGATCGCGACCAGCATCCCGACGGAGCGCAGCTGCATCAGCGTCTCGATCGACTGCTCGACGTTGCGCATGATCATCGTCTCGGTGATCTCGAGCTCGATCTTGTGCGGGTCCGCCCCGGTCTCGCGCACCATCGCGAGCAGCGTGGGCACGAGGCGGCGCGACATGAACTGGCGCGGCGAGATGTTGATCGCGACGGTGACCGGCCCCAGCCCGTCGTCCGTCCACTGCTTGAGCTGGCGGCACGCGGTGCGGAAGACCCACTCGCCGATCGGGACGATGAGCCCCAGTTCCTCGGCGACGAAGATGAAGTCCTTGGGGAAGATCTCGCCTTTCTGCGGGTCGTTCCAGCGGATCAGGGCTTCCATGCCGCAGATGCGGCCCGATTCGATGTCCACCTGCGGCTGGTAGCGCAGGAAGAACTCCTCGTTGTCGATCGCCTTGCGCAGCCGGCCCTCGATCTCGAGGCGCTTGGAAAGCAGGAAATTGAGATCGTTGGTGAAGAAGCGGATCGTGTTGCGGCCCGCGTCCTTGGCCTGGTACATCGCGTTGTCGGCGTGCTTGAGCAGCTGGTGCACGTCGGTCGCGTCGTTGGGGTAGTGGCTGATGCCGATCGAGGGCGTGATGTGGATCTCCTGGCCGCCGATCTCCACCGGGCGCGTGAG
This sequence comes from Usitatibacter sp., assembly GCA_041476125.1. Lineage (GTDB taxonomy): Bacteria > Pseudomonadota > Gammaproteobacteria > Burkholderiales > Usitatibacteraceae > Usitatibacter. The sequence continues at coordinate 779 of JBGOST010000165.1, forward strand.
CTCGGCGAGGATCTTGTCGCCCACCACGCGCGCGTGCTCGGGGCGCTCGAGGTCGGGAAGGATGATCACGAACTCGTCTCCACCCTCGCGCGAGACCGTGTCGCCTTCGCGCACGCAGGAAGCGAGGCGGCGGGCGATGTCCTTCAGGATGAAGTCGCCGGTGTCGTGGCCGAGCGTGTCGTTCACCACCTTGAAGCGGTCGAGGTCGAGGAAGAGCACCGCCACGTGGCGCTGCTTGCGCCGCGCGGCCATGATCGCCTGGTTCAAACGGTCCTGCATGAGCCTCCTGTTGGGAAGCCCGGTGAGCGCGTCGTGATGCGCCATGTAATGGATGGTGCGCTCGGTGTTGAGGCGCTCGGTCACGTCGTGCACGAGGGAGGCGAAGCCGGTGATGTTGCCGCCCGCGTCGGTGAGCGGCGTGTTGTACCACTCGCAATGGATGGTGCGCCCGCTGCGCGTGATGTTGGCGAGCGTGCTCTTGTTGCCTTCGCGCGAATCGACCAGCTCGCGGCACATCGAGGCGACGTTTTCGCGCTCCGACTCGCTTCGCACCAGGTCGGGCACCGACTTGCCGACCGCGGCGGCGACGGGAAATCCGAAGATCGCCTCGGCCGCCGGGTTCCACGCGGTGATGCGCAGCTCGCGATCCCACTCGAGCACCGCGAGCGGCGTGCGCTCGAAGTGCATGCGCAGTTTCTGCGCGGCGGCGAGCTCGCCTTGCTGCGCCTTGAGGCGCCCGCGCATTTCGGCAGCGAGCGCATCGTTGGCCTCCTGCAGCCGGTTGCGCTCGCTGGCGAGCTCCCCGGTGAGCGCTTCGCGCGCTCTGCGCGTCATGAGCGATTCGACCAGGCCGCGATGCACGCGGGCGTGGACGTAGGGAAGCATGCCCGCGAGCAGCAGCATCACTCCCGAGATGAACATCTGGTTGCGGTCGCCCGATGCTCCCAGGGTCACCGCGAGGGGCACCAGCCCCAGGAACGCCATGATCTTGTAGGCATAGCGATGCGGCGCGTAATAGGCGACGGCTCCGGTCATCAGCAGCATCACCAACATGACGACGGACAAGCGCTGCACCATGCGCGCCGATTCCGGCAGCAGGATCGAGCCGATCATCGCCCAGCAGATCCCGGCGAGAACGGTCCCGGCGATGAACCGGCCTTCCCACGTGCGCATTTGCTCCGGCGGCGGGGCATGCGCGATGAACGCCTTGTAGAGCAGGTAGCGCCCCACCGCGACCATCGAGATCGAGAAGAACCAGATGAAGAGCGCGGGGCGCGCGAGGTCCTCCCACAGGATCGCGCCGAGGATGAAGATCACCAGCAGTGTCGCGAGGTGGCCGACGAGGGAAAAGCGGAAAAGCAGGCGGATCTGCTCGGCCTGCAAGAGGCTGTCCGCGGTCTCCGTGGGCGGAGACTGCGTGATATCTCCCTGGGGTGAAACCATGCCGCTCCTGGCGCCTTTCGGCGCCTCAGTGAGGGGGCAGGTCCAGTGTAACATCCCCCTGTGGGCCTGATTCGCTCTCTCCCCGAGCTTTTGGTGAACCAGATCGCCGCCGGTGAGGTGGTCGATCGTCCCGCCTCGGCGCTGAAGGAGCTGATGGAAAACAGCCTCGATGCCGGGGCGCAATCGCTCGCCGTGGACCTCCTCGAAGGCGGCGTGAGGCGCCTGAAAGTCGTCGACGACGGCGCCGGCATCGAGCGCGACGACCTGCCGCTCGCCGTGGCGCGCTTCGCAACCAGCAAGATCGCTACGCTCGAGGACCTGGAGCGCGCCGCGACCCTCGGATTCCGCGGCGAGGCGCTCGCCTCGATCGGCGCGGTGTCGCGCCTGGCCATCGTGAGCCGCCGCGCGAACGAGCGTCACGCGTGGCGTATCGCCTGCGTGGCCGGGACGGTCTCCGGCGTCGAGCCCGCCGCGCTCGCAGCGGGAACCACGGTCGAGGTCGAGGACCTCTACTTCAACACGCCCGCGCGGCGCAAGTTCCTGAAGAGCGAAGCGACGGAATTCGCGCGTTGCGACGAGACCTTCGCGCGCATCGCGCTGTCGCGACCCGCCGTGGCGTTCTCGCTCGCGCACAACGGCCGGCGCGCTTCCCACTTTCCTCCCGAGGGATTGCGAGCGCGCGCGAGCCGCGTGATCGGCGAGGATTTCTCGAGCTCCGCCATCGACGTGCGCTCGGAGAGCTCTCGCGTGCGCATGACGGGCCTCGTCGCGCCGCCCGGTTTCACGCGCGCCTCGCGCGACGCGCAATTCCTCTACGTGAACGGCCGCTTCGTGCGCGACAAGGTCGTGGCGCACGCGATCCGCGAGGCCTATGCCGACGTGCTGCACCACGACCGCCACGCGGCGTTCACGCTCTTCCTCGAGGTCGACCCGATGCTCGTCGACGTGAACGTGCACCCGGCGAAGAGCGAAGTGCGCTTCCGCGAATCGAGCGCCATGCACCAGTTCGTCTTCCACGCCCTGTCGCGCGCGCTCTCCGCCACGCTTGAGGGCGCAAAGGGCGAGGAAAGGGGGCCAAGTTACTTTTCGGACTCGAAAAGTAACCCGCCCTTCTCAACCCAGTCGAGCTTCGCGGTGGCGCAGCCGTCGGGGAGCTACGAGGCGCTATTCTCGACCGCGGTGGCCGACGAGCGCCGCGTGGCGGCCACCGCCTCCAGCGAGGCGCCGACGCTGGGCTTCGCGCTCGCGCAACTGCACGGCGTCTACATCCTGGCGCAGAACGTCGCGGGGCTGGTGCTGGTGGACATGCACGCCGCGCACGAGCGCATCGTCTACGAAGGGTTGAAGGACGCGCTCGAGGCCGCATCGCTGCCCTCGCAGCCGCTGCTCACGCCCATTGCGATGACCGCCACGGCCGAGGAGGCCGAGCAGGCGAGCCTCGCCCGCGTGGAGCTGGGATGCCTCGGCTTCGACGTCGCCGCCGCGGGGCCGCGCGAGCTCGTGATCCGCGCGGTGCCGGCGCTGCTCGCAGACCTCGACGCGCAAGGGTTGCTTCGCTCGGTGCTGGGCGAGATGCGCGAATTCGGCGCGAGCCGCGTGCTCATCGAGCGGCGCAACGAATTGCTCTCGACCATGGCGTGCCATGCGGCGGTGCGCGCCAACCGCATGCTCACGATTCCCGAGATGAACGCCCTGCTGCGGCAGATGGAGCAGACCGAGCGCGCGGGAAGCTGCAACCACGGGCGGCCGACGTGGGTCCAGTTCCCCATGGCCGACCTCGACCGGCTGTTCCTCCGGGGGCGGTGAGGGCCGTCTTCCTTCTCGGGCCCACCGCGAGCGGCAAGACGGCGGTGGCGCTGGCGCTCTCCCGGCGCTTTCCCGCCGAGATCGTGAGCGTGGATTCGGCGCAGGTCTATCGCGGCATGGACGTGGGAACCGCCAAGCCCTCGCGCGAGGAGCGCGAGCGCGTTGCGCATCATTTGATTGACATCGTCGATCCTGATGAGCCGTATTCGGCGGGGCGCTTCCGCGACGATGCGCTGCGGCTCATTGCCGAGATCCAGTCGCGCGGCCGAACCCCGATCCTCGCCGGCGGCACGATGCTCTATTTCCGCACGCTCACGCGCGGCCTCGCGGACCTGCCGGGCGCGCATCCGGCGATTCGCCGCGAGATCGATGCGCGCGCGGCGAAGAGCGGCTGGCCGGCGCTGCACGCCGAGCTCGCCAAGGTCGACCCGGCGATCGCGGCGCGGCTCGAGCCCACCGACGCGCAGCGCATCCAGCGCGCCCTCGAGGTGCACCGGCTCACCGGGCGCGCGCTATCGGAGCTGCATGCCGAGGGCGCGGCCGCCGCACCCGTGCTCGACGCGCTCCAGATCTCGCTCGAGCCTTCCGATCGCGCCGCGCTTCACGAGCGCATCGAAGAGCGCTTTCGCGCGATGCTCGCGGCAGGTCTTGTCGAGGAGCTGGCGGGATTGCGCCGGCGCTACGCGCTCGACGAGAAGACGCCGTCGATGCGCGCGGTGGGTTACCGGCAGGCTTGGGACACGCTCGAGGGGAAAGCGCCGCTGGCGACTCTCGAGGCGCGCGGCATCGCCGCCACGCGCCAACTCGCCAAGCGCCAGCTCACGTGGCTGCGCGCGATGGACGGCGTCGAGAGGTTCGATTGCCTGCGGTCCGATGCGGCGCGGGCCGCAGGCGAGCGCGTGGAGAGCTTCCTCGCGGGTTAATCGTCGCCGTGGTACTTGAAGCTCACCTTGAGCTTGGCGCGATAGACGAGCTTGCCGCCCTCGATCTTCACGTCAAGCTTGTCGACTTCGGCGACCCGCAGGTCGCGCAGGCTCTTGGATGCGGCGCTGACGCCGTTCTTGGCGGCATCGGCCCACGATTGGGAGCTCGTCCCGACGATCTCGATCACCTTGTAGATGGCGTTGCTCTTGGAGCCCTTCTTGGCCATGACTTCCTCCGTTGGGGGTTGAAAACGAGCGCGGCTCGTTCAGCGCATATTACCGCTTGCCGCGGGGCGGGCGCGGGGTGCGCACCGTCACATCCGCCCCGCCCTCCGAAAACGTGATGTCGAGCGCCTGGCCCGCGGCGAGCCCCGCGCTCGTCGTGCGCACGTGGCCCTCGCCGTCGCGAACGATGCTGTAGCCGCGGCCCAACACCCGGGTGGGATCGAGGTGGGCAAGGGCATTGCGCATCACCCCCAGGTGAACCCGGCGATCCCGCAGTCCTCGCGCGAGAGCGGCGGAGATGCGCTGGGCCGCGCGAGCGAGCGTGGCGCGCCGGGATTCGACATCGACGAGCGCGCGTCGAAGGCGGCGCGCGAGCTGCGCCACGCGCTCGCGATTGCGCGCCAGGCGCTCGGCGGGCGTGAGAAGGCGGCGCGCGGCGGCGTCGAGCCGCTGGGACCTGGCCTCGACGATGCGCCGCATGTCGCGCGAGAGCCGGCGGCGCAGCGCCGCGACCTCGCCGCACAGCGCCTCGCGATCAGGGCTCGCCGCGACCGCGGCCGCGGTGGGCGTGGGCGCGCGCAGGTCGGCGACGAAGTCGGCGATGGAGAAATCCGTCTCGTGCCCCACGCCGCTCACCACGGGCAGCCGCGAGGCGACGATCGCCCGCG
>JBGOST010000166.1:0-5832 GCA_041476125.1 Usitatibacter sp.
GACGGCTTGAATTCCGCGCGGTAGATCTCGAGGGCTTCGAGCAGGTCGCCCGGGGCGAAGTGCGAGGCGAACGCATAGGGCCGCCCGATCGCCGCGGCGAAATGCGCGCTCCACAGGCTCGAGCCGAGAATCCACACCGGCACCTCGATGCCCGCGCCGGGGATCGCGCGCACGGCTTGCCCCGGCCGGGCCGGCTCGAAGTAGGAGAGAAGCTCGGCGACCTGCACGTCGAATTCCTCGCCATGGAGGCCGCGGCGCAGCGCGCGCATCGTGAGCGGGTCGGTGCCGGGCGCGCGGCCGAGCCCGAGGTCGATCCTTCCCGGGTGGAGCGACTCGAGCGTGCCGACCTGCTCGGCCACCACGAGCGGGGCGTGGTTGGGCAGCATGATGCCGCCCGAGCCGACGCGAATGGTGCGCGTGTGATCGGCGATGTATCCCATCAGCACGACCGTCGCTGCGCTCGCCACGCCCTCGAGGTTGTGGTGCTCCGCGACCCAGTAGCGGCGGTATCCCCAGCGCTCCGCGCCCTGCGCGAGCTCGCGCGAGGTCTGGAAGGCCTGCGCGATCGTGCCGCCCTGGGGATAGGTGGCGAGATCGAGGACCGAGATTGGTGTGTCAGCGAGCTTCATACCCTCTCCCCGGCCGGTACCCTCACCCCGACCCTCTCCCAGGGGAGAGGGAGTAGCAGGAGAGGGAGAAATGAAAAACGGCAGCCCGAAGGCTGCCGTTCGTGACGCTTTCCTGCGAAATCCCGATCAGGCCATCGGCTTGATCTGGACGGCTTGCTTGCCCTTGGGGCCTTCCTTGATTTCGAACTCGACCTTCTGGTTTTCCTTGAGGGTCTTGAATCCGTTGCCCTGGATTTCGGAGAAATGGGCGAAGAGGTCCTCACCGCCGCCATCGGGTTTGATGAAGCCGAAGCCTTTGGAGTCATTGAACCACTTCACGATGCCGGTGCTCATTGCGTTTCCTTTCGGATTTGAAACCCGGAAATCCCCCGGGTACGGGGCAAGCGACAAAAGGAAAGCAAGGCGGGAACTGAAGTGAGATGCCGGTTTTGCCGGCAGGTACTGGAGTCACTGCTTACCGATCCTGATCACTGCGAGACGGATTATAAAGGCTTTTTTGACGGCACGTCCATGGTCGCCTTGAGCCGTTTGAGGTACTCGGTCCAGTCGATCGGGCCGTCCACGAAGCGCTTCTGGAGGTTGCCGAGAACGTTTCCCCAGGCCTTGTCGAAATAGTTGAACACCTGGTCCCACTGGCCGCCGTCCCCCCAGCCGCCGTGCGCGAGCGTGACCTCGGTCTGCCCCTCGCCGGCGGGACGCATGCGCACCGTCACGTAGGTGCGTTGCCCGCGGATCTCGGGAAAGTAGGGCGGCGCATTCCACGTGAACGACAGCATGCGTTGCGGCTGCAGCGCGAGGAAACGCATGTCGTCCGCGCCCTTGGTCCCCGGCGCCCCGTACGGGTTGAAGTAGATCTCGAAAGGCCCGTCGGCACGCGCCTCGACCCTGGCATCCGGCGCGAAGAACGACTTGATGCCTTCGGTCGTGGTCCACGCCTGCCAGACCGCCTCGACGGGGGCTTTCACCAGCACCTGCTTCGCGATCATGCGTTCCTGCGCCATGGCGGCCACGGGCGCGCCGCAGGCGGCGGCAAAGACTGCGGCTGCGGCAAGCGTTGCGTAGGCGAGCTTCATGCGTTCTCCTTTCGCGCTCCTTCGAGCGGCCAGTTTTCGCTTCGGGTGCGTTTCGGAAGAATGAACTCGAGCGCGCCCATGGCTGCGTACATGAGGCGCGTGGCGAGCGGCGGGCGGCCGGTCTCGACGATCGATTTGAGATTATTCAGGATGAACATGCCGCCCCGCTGCATGGACTTGGAAGTCTTCGTCGCCACCGGAACATCGTCCACGGTGAGCGTGACCTCGATTCCGCCCGCGACGGGCTTGAGCACGTAGGTGACCCTGCACACCGGGTCATCGTGCTGGGTGAAGCGGTGGGTGTGCGCGAAGCGATTCGGCGGATCGAATTCGAGCACGTCGCCCACGACGATCGTGTGGGCTCCGCTCACGGTGCGCATCTGCATGCGAGCGCCGGGGCGCAGCCCCGTGGTGTGCATGCGCGAGTTGAAGATGGCGGCCAGAGGCCGGTCGATGGCGGTGAGCTCGCGGAAGATCGCCTCCTGCGAGCCCGCGATCACCACGCGAAAGACCTGCCGGGTCGGTTCAGCCACGTCCACCCCCTTTTTTCCTCGTGATCGGCACCGGAGCGTTCTCGAGCCGGTATTTCATTCGCGCCAACCGCCCGGCCCAGTAGGCGCTGAACTCGGTGGTCCAGCGGTCGTAGATCATGTGGATCGGCACCGGGTTGAAGTAGAGCAGCCTTTCGCGTCCCACTTTCTCGGAAATGACGAGGTTCGCGTCCTGGAGCACCGCCAGGTGCTTCATCACCGCGATGCGCCCGATGTCGAAGAACTCGCACACGCGGTTCACGTTGCATCCCGGCTCCTTCTTGAGGATGTCGAGGATCCGCCGCCGGCCTTCACCCGCCAGCGCCGCGAACACCGCATCCATTTCATCCGGCTTCATATGTCACCACAAAGTGACATATTGGTCGCCCTATGTCAAGCGGGATGTTGAGGAATACGATGTGGGAGCGGGTTGTTATCGGTTTGAGACACGAGGAGGTGCCATGAAACCCAGCGCATGGATTCGCAAGCTTTTGCCTGCCCTCACCCTCGCCGCGGCCGCGGCGAACGCGGGCGTGGTGGTGTCGTTTGCCGACGCCGACCGCTTCTCCGACGCCCGCCCGGATGGCTACGATCGCTCGAGCGCCCTGGGCGGCCTCGAGAGCCACCTGCAGGACCTGGGCCAGCGCTACCTGCCGCCGCAACAGACGTTGCGCATCGAGGTCCTCGACGTCGACCTCGCCGGCCAGCTGGAGATGACCAACCGCGGCTACCAGGTGCGGGTGCTGCGGGACACCGGTGACGGGCCCGCCATCCGGCTGCGCTACACGCTCGAGGCCGGCGGAAAAGTGCTCGACAGCGGCGAGGAAACCCTGTCCGACCGCGCCTACGTGCGCCTCAGGCGCAGCATCAACACCGACGGAGCGGCGCTGTACTACGAGAAGCGGCTTCTCGACGAGTGGTTCAAGTCACGCTTCGTCCAGAGAGCGCGCCAGTAGCTCCACGACCGTCTCGAGCGCCTTCGCCTCGGCGGGGGTCGCTTTCTCGAAGAGCGTCGCGATCGCCGCGAGCCGCAACTCGCGGGCCTTCAGCATCAGCCGGCGCCCGCGGGGGCTCGCGACGATGCGGATCTGCCGCTGGTCGTGGGAGGTGACTTCGGCCTCCACCAACCCTTCAGCCTGCATCGCCTTCACCAGCCGCGACATCGTCGGCGCCTTCACGCCCTCGGCGGCGGCGAGCTCGCCAAGGGACTGCGGCCCCCGGAACACGAGCACCGAGAGGGCGGAGGCGCGGGGGCCGGAGAACCCGTGCGCCTCGTCCACGCGCTTCAAGCCCCGCAGCAGCCGTATCGCGAGGTGGTGGAAGCGTTCGATCACCTTCGGCTCGGGGGGCTTGCGGGGTATTGACATGGGGCGCCCAGTTACTTAGCATGGCTAACAGTTAGCAATGCTAACAAATATCCCGATCCCTTTCAACCCCCCGGAAGGACCGCCATGCCGACCCGACTCTCAGCCATCAGGCAGATCTCCGTCAACGCCCGCGACCTGCCGCGCGCCACCGCGTTCTACCGCGACTGCCTCGGGATGCGCCACCTCTTCGACGCTCCTCCGCAGATGAGCTTCTTCGATTGCGGCGGGATCCGGCTGCTCATCGGCGTTCCCGAGAAGAAGGAGTTCGACCATCCCACCTCGATCCTCTACTTCAACGTCGACGACATTCGCGCCGCGCACGCGGACCTGAAGGGCAAGGGAGTGGTGTTCCGCGACGAGCCGCACCGGGCCGCCACGCTCGCCGATCGCGAGATCTGGATCAACTTCTTCGACGATTCCGAAGGCAACGTGCTGGCGCTTACTTCCGAAGTCGCCGTGGGCTAGGACGTTTCGCCGGGGTGGAGGCGAGGCCGCGGAAGTAGGCGTCGACCAGCGACTCGGCGTGCTTCTCGAGCGAGAAGCTCCTCGGCGCCAGCACCCAGTTGGCGATGAGGCCCGAGGCGAGCGACATGCAGCCGATGGCCGCGCCGTGCGGATCCACGCTCGCGGGCAGCTGGCCTTCCTTCACGCAGGCGCGGAACCCGGCCTCGATCGTCTTCAGGCATTCGCGCTGGCTCGCGGCGTGGCGCTCGCGCACCCCGGCGGCGTCGCCCACGTATTCGCACTTGTGGTACGCGATGTCGAACACGCGCTGCGTGCGCGCGTCCCTCGCGGTGCGCAGCAGAACGTCGACGGTGGCCTGGCGCAGCAGCTCGAAGGCGTTCACCTTGCCGCAGCAGCCCGCCTGCTCGAGCATCGCCTCGACCGGAAGCACGACGCGCTGCATCATCGCGTCGAAGAGCTCCGCCTTGTCCTTGAAGTGCCAATAGATCGCCCCGCGCGTGACCTTCGCCGCGGCGGCGATGTCCTCGAGGGAAGAGTGGGCTACCCCCTTCTCGTGAAAGATTATTTCCGCCGCGTCGAGCAGCCGCGAGCGCGTTTCGAGAGCCTCTTTCTTGGTGCGTCTGGCCATGTTCTCCGATTACGGTTGACATACATCCGTGACTGTATGTATATTCTGGGCGTTTTTCCCGCGCCTGTAAAGACCAAAAGAGGAATTCCCCATGCCCCGTTTCCCTTCCCGCCTGTCGCGGGCAGCCCTCCTTCTTCTCTGCGCCGCGCTCGCCGCCGCCTGCGGCCCCAAGGGCCCCCAGGACGGCCACGGCGGCGGCATGCCGCCCGCGGTCGTCGCCGTGGAGGAAGTGAAGCCGAAGACGGTCGACGTCGAATTCGAGTATCCGGCGCAGACCGCGGGATCGCGCGAGGCGGAAGTCCGCTCACGGGTGGGGGGAATCCTCGAGAAGCGCAACTACACCGAGGGAGCGGGCGTTCGCGCCGGGCAATCGCTCTTCACCATCGACACCGCGCCGTTCGAGGCGGCGGCGCGCCGCGCGGAAGCCGACGTGACCGCGGCGGAGGCGCGCCTCGCGAACGCCTCGCGCAACGCACAGCGCATGAAGCCGCTCTTCGCGGCGAAGGCCGCATCGCAGAAAGACTACGACGACGCCGTTTCCGCCGAGGAAGTCGCCGCCGCGGATCTCAAGGGCGCGCGTGCGCGCCTCACCGAGGCGCGCCTGAACCTGGGCTACACCAGGCTCGAGGCACCGATCTCCGGGTTCGCCAGCCGCTCGCTGAAGAGCGAGGGAACCCTCATCGCCGGACCCACCGACCTTCTCACCACGGTCACGCAAGTCGATCCCATCTACGTGAACTTCGGCGTCTCGGAGGCCGAGCAGGCGCAGATCAAGAAGGAAGCTTCGGCGGGCAAGCTCGCGCTGCCCAAGGACGGCAAGTTCGAAGTCGCGATTCGCTTCGAGGACGGCACCATCTACCAGCGCCTCGGAAAGCTCTCGTTCACCGACGTGCGCGTGAACAACCAGACGGGAACCTCCGATGCGCGCGCCGAGCTCCCGAATCCCGCGGGGGAGGTGCGCCCCGGCCAGTTCGTGCGCGCGATCCTGAAAGGCGCCAAGCGCGTCGATGCCATCGCCGTGCCGCAGCGCGCGGTCATGGAAAGCGCGCAGGGCAAGATGGTGTACCTCCTCGCGGACAACAAGGCGATGCCGCGGCCCGTGACGGTGGGCGAATGGACGGGCAGCGACTGGATCATCAC
>JBGOST010000167.1:0-5826 GCA_041476125.1 Usitatibacter sp.
GCCTCGGTGCGCTTCGAGAACGTCGACTTCAGCTACGACGGCAAGCGCGAGATCCTGAAGAACGTGACCTTCGAGGTTCCCGCGGGGAAGAAGGTCGCGGTGGTAGGCACCAGCGGCTCGGGCAAGTCCACGCTCGCCCGCCTCCTCTTCCGCTTCTACGACGTGAACTGCGGGCGCATCACCATCGACGGGCAGGACCTGCGCGACGTGACCCAGGAGAGCGTGCGCTCCGCGCTGGGCGTGGTCCCGCAGGACACCGTGCTCTTCAACGACACCATCCTCTACAACATCTCCTACGGCCGGCCCGGGGCCACGCGCGAGGAAATCGAGAACGCGGCGCGGGTGGCGCACATCTCGGACTTCATCGCGCGCCTTCCCGACCACTGGGAGACGATGGTCGGCGAGCGCGGCCTCAAGCTCTCCGGCGGGGAGAAGCAGCGCGTGTCGATCGCGCGCACGCTGTTGAAGAATCCGCCCATCCTCGTCTTCGACGAGGCGACTTCGGCCCTCGATTCGCACACCGAGAAGTCGATTCAAGCAGAGCTCTCCGATATCTCGCGCGACCGCACCACGCTCGTGATCGCGCATCGCCTCTCGACCGTCGTCGACGCCGACGAGATCCTGGTGCTGGAGCACGGCGAGATCGTGGAAAGGGGAAGCTTTCGCGAGCTGCTCGCCGCCAACGGGCGTTTCGCGGAAATGTGGCGCCTGCAGCAAGAGGAAAGGGCGTCGGACCCCGATTCAAGCGCCAGCTCTTCGGCGCAAATAAAGACGGCTCACGACATCGGGGTCTGACCCCCGTTCTTGCGGTTATCCCAGGAACGCGCGTAGCGCGTCCCGCAGCTCGCGCGGCGCCTCGCTCATCATCGAGTGGCCCGCCTCGAGGGTCACGAACTTCGCCCCCGGGATCTCCGCCGCAAGCGCCTTGCCGGCTTTGAGCTGCGTCATCTGGTCGCGCGTGCCGCCGACAACGAGCGTGGGCACGAGGAGCGCGCGCACCGCCTCCATCGAGGGCCGATAGCTACTGCACGCCTGCAGCGCGGCATGCAGTGCCCCGGGCTTGGAGCGGTCGTTGAGGCTTCGGCTCGCTCCCAGCAGCGACATGCCGGGCACCGGACTTTGCATCAACTGCGACTGCCGCGAATGGCCCCACACCGCCTCCATGTCGAGCGCGGCGCTCGAGCGGTCGAGCGCCGCAGCGAGGAACGCGTCCCCCACGGGCATGGGAGACGCGGTGCCTACAAGGACGAGCTTCGAGACCCGCCCGGCGTGCTTGAGTGCGGTCTCGAGCGCGATGAGAGAACCCATGCTGTGGCCCACCAACGCGACCTTGGAAAGGCTCGCGGCCTCCAGGAGCGCGGCAATCCATTGCGCCCATTCTTCGATCGTGCCGCGGATGGCGCCCGGGCTGCGGCCGTGCCCCGGTAGATCCGGCGCGAGCACCGAGTAGCCGTGGTGCGCGAAGTAACGCGACTGCCACTGCCACACGCTGTGGTCGAACGCCGCGCCGTGGATGAACACGATCGAGGGAAGCGCCGGATCGAATGCCCGTCCGCCGGTGTACGCGTACGCGGGATAGCCCTGGACGATGAACTGCATATGAGGGTCAGACTCCAAGAGAAAACCGGGGACAGACCCCTATTTCCGCGGAGTTGACTCCATCAACGGAAATGGGGGTCTGTCCCCGGTTTTCTCTTGGACCCTCATATTTCATCGCTGTGAAGCGCGGAGCGCGCGCCCGAGGTCCTCGATCAAGTCGTCGGGATGCTCCAGGCCGATGGACAGGCGCACGGTGCCCGGCGAGATTCCCGCCGCCACGAGCGCCGCGTCGTCCATGCGGAAGTGCGTGGTCGAGGCGGGGTGGATCACGAGCGACTTGGCGTCGCCGATGTTGGCGAGGTGGGAGAAGAGTGTCAGCGCCTCGATGAACTTGCGGCCGGCCTCGCGCCCGCCCTTCAGCTCGAAGGCGAGAATGGCGCTGCAGCCCCTCGGATAGAGGCGCCTGGCGAGCGCGTGGTCCGGATGCGTGGCGAGGTGCGGGTGGTGCACGCGCTCGACCATCGGCTGCGCGGCGAGGAACTCGACCACTTTCACCGTGTTGGCGATGTGCCGCTCCATGCGCAGCGGCAGCGTCTCGATGCCCTGGAGGATCTGGAACGCGGTCATCGGCGCCATGCACGCGCCGAAGTCGCGCAACCCCTCGCGCCGCGCGCGCAGCAGGAGCGCCGTGGCCGTCGATTCCTCGGCGAACACCATGCCGTGGAAGCCTTCATAGGGCTCGGTGAGGGTCGGGTACTTGCCCGAGCGGACCCAGTCGAAGCGCCCGCCATCGACCAGCACGCCGCCGATCACCACACCGTGCCCGGAGAGGAACTTGGTCGCCGAATGCAATACCAGGTGCGCCCCCTGATCCAGCGAGCGCCCCAGCAAGGGCGTGGTCACGGTGGCGTCCACCAGCAGGGGAATTCCGTGCTCCTGCGCGAGCCCGGACAGCGTCGGGACGTCCAGGACGTCCACCGACGGATTGCCCACCGTTTCCCCGAAAAGAAGGCGGGTCCGGGGCGTGATCGCGCTTCGCCACGCGGCGAAATCCCGGGACGGGACGAACGTCGTGGTAATTCCGAAGCGGGGGAGGGTATAGGCGAACAGGTTGTGCGACCCCCCGTAGAGGCTCGCCGAGGCGACGATATGGCCCCCTTGCCCCATGAGGGTGACCACCGCCAGGTGCAGGGCCGCCTGGCCGCTCGCGGTGGCGATCGCGCCGACGCCCCCTTCCAAAGCGGCTATGCGCTCCTCGAAAACCGACACTGTCGGATTCGAAATCCGGGAGTACACATGGCCGGGCGTCTCCATGTTGAACAGCGACGCGGCGGTGTCTGTATCCGGAAAGACGAACGAGGCCGTTTGGTAGATCGGGACGGCCCGCGACCCGGTCGCAGGATCGGGCGACTGCCCGGCGTGGACCGCCAAAGTGTCGGAATGCGGCGTTTTTGGACCCGAATGCGCCATAAAAATCAATTGTTTGGAATGTAATGTGAAGATCTTGTCACGATTGGGGGTTGTTTGCTATGGTGTGGCCTGCCCTTCTGTTTCCCAGGCTCCCTTGACCCGCTTCCTAGCTGCCCTTCTGATGGCTGCGCTGCCCCTCGGTGTGCTCGCCGCGGACAAGCACGTCAAGCCGCGCGCCGCGAAAGTGGCCGCCGCCGAATTCACGAAGGACGGCGAGCCCAACCTTCAGTCCTCCGGCGTGCTCGTGTTCGATCCCACTTCCGGACAGATCCTGTTCGCGAAGAACGCCGAGCAGGTCTCGCCGATCGCTTCGATCACGAAGATCATGACGGCGATGGTGGTGCTCGATGCCAAGCTCCCGATGGACGAGGCGATCGAGCTCTCGGCCGAAGACATCGACGTCGTCAAGAACACGCGCTCGCGCCTGCCGATCGGCAGCCACTTTCGCCGCGACGACCTGATGCGCCTGGCGCTCATGGCGAGCGACAACCGCGCGGCTTCCGCCCTCGGTCGCAGCTATCCGGGCGGCCTTGCCGCGTTCGTCAACGCGATGAACGACAAGGCCGGCGCCCTCGGCCTCACGCAAACGCATTACGTCGATTCGTCGGGGCTCTCGCCCGCCAACGTGTCGAGCCCCCAGGATCTCGGCAAGCTGGTCGCCGCGGCCTCGCACTATCCGCTCATCACCGAGTACACGACCACGGGTGCGGTCAACGTGACGCTTCCGGAATCGAAGCGCACGCTGAACTTCGTCAACACCAACTCGCTGGTGCGCAACTCCGACTGGAAGATCGGCCTGTCCAAGACCGGCTACATCAGCGAGGCGGGCAAGTGCCTGGTGATGCAGGCGATGATCGCCAACCAGCCGATCGTGATCGTGCTGCTCGACTCGTGGGGCCGCCTCACGCGCATCGGCGATGCCAACCGCATCCGCCGGTGGCTCGAGAAGAATCCCGCCAGGCTCGTCGCTTCCCCGCTGCGCCCGGGCTGATTCGGGAATAATGGGGGCCCGACGCCGTGTTGACGGCGTCCATCCCCTCATTTCCCGCCCACCCTCGATGTTCATCACCGGACTTGGCACGGCCGTCCCGCCGCGCAGCTTCACGCAGGCCGACTGCTGGCAAGCGTTGCAGCGCGCCCAGCGCCCCGAGATCACGCCGCGCACGCGCGCCATCCTCCAGGGCATCCTCACGCACGACAACGGCATCGAGCGGCGCTCGCTGGCGCTCGACTCGCTCGACGAGGGCTTCGACCTCGACCCCGATACGCTGCACCGCCGCTTCGTGAAGCACGCCCCGCAGCTTGCCGCGCAGGCCGCGGAGAAGGCGTTGCGCGAAGCCGGCCTCACCGCGCGCGAGATCGACGCGGTCGTGGTGAGCACCTGCACCGGCTATCTTTGCCCGGGTCTCACGAGCTACGTCGCCGAGGCGCTCCAGCTGCGGCAGGACGCGCTGCACCTCGATCTCGTCGGCCAGGGATGCGGCGCGGCGCTTCCCAACCTGCGCACGGCTGAAGCGCTGATCGCCTCGCGCCGTTGCGAAAACGTCCTGTCGGTGTGCGTGGAAGTCTGCAGCGCGGCGTTCTATCTCGACAACGACCTGGGCGTGCTCGTGAGCGCGTGCCTGTTCGGCGACGGCGCGGGAGCGGCGGTGCTCTCCGCGCGCCCGCGCGAAGAGGCTCGCCGCGTCGAATGGAAGGACAGCGCCTCCGTCACCGACCCGTCGCATCGCGACGCGTTGCGCTTCGAGCAGCGCGGCGGGATGCTGCGCAACATCCTCACCCTTCCCGTGCCGGGGCTCGCGGCCGACCATGCGCGCAAGGTCTTGGACGAGGTCCTCGCGCGCGAGGGCCTGCCGCAGCGCGAGATCGCGGCGTGGATCATGCATGCGGGCGGCCGCAGGGTGCTCTCCGAGCTCGAATCGCGGCTGGCGCTCGACGCGTCCCACTTGCGCTGGAGCAGCGCGGTGCTGCGCGATTTCGGCAACCTGAGCAGCCCGTTCGTCCTCTTCGTCCTCGAAAGCGCGCTCAAAGGTCGCGCCCCGGGCGGCTGGTGGTGGATGTCGTCTTTCGGCGCCGGGTTCAGCTGCCACGGCGCGCTGCTGCAGGTGGCGTAGAGCAAAGGGCCGCACCGATGGAAATGACGCGCGTGGTCGAGCCCGAATGGCTCGACGAGCTTCCCGCGGAAGATCCGCGCGCCGTGCGCTCGCGTCGCGACCTGAAGCGCGTCAACGCCTTGATGTCCAACGCGCGCATCGTGGCGGGAGAGCTGCCGCCTGATGCGCGGCGCGTGGCGGAGATCGGCGCGGGCGATGGTGCCTTCGCGCTGCGCCTCGCGCAACGGCTGCGCCCGGCCGATGGCCGCGAGCTGGTGCTCCTCGACCGCCAGGCGATCGTCACCCGCGGGACGCTGGCGGAGCTGGCGCGCCAGGGTTGTGCGGCGCGCGCGGTCGAGGCCGATGTGTTCGACTGGCTTCGCGATGCGGCGACACCCGCCTTCGATGCGATCGTCGCGAACCTTTTCCTGCATCACTTCGAGCCGCGCCGGCTGGCGTCCCTCCTCGCGCTGGTGGCGGCGCGCACGCACCTTTTCGTCGCCTGCGAGCCGCGCCGTTCGGGCACGGCGCTGCTGGGCTCGCGGCTGCTCGGATTCGCCGGGTGCAACGACGTGACGCGGCACGATGCCGTCGTGAGCGTGCGCGCCGGATTCCGCGACGGAGAGATTTCCTCCCTGTGGCCCGATGCCGGGGCGTGGGTGCTCGAGGAATCGGCGCGCGGCCTTTTCAGCCATTGCTTCGTGGCGAAGCGTCGATGAAGACC
>JBGOST010000168.1:0-5822 GCA_041476125.1 Usitatibacter sp.
CAAGTCGTGAGCAGGGAGGAACTGCTCTCGACTGTATGGCCTGGCGTCGTAGTGGGTGATGAAGCGCTCAGCCAGGTGGTGACAAAACTGCGCAAAGCCCTGGGCGACGATGCGCGCGTGCCGACCTACATCGAAACGATATCGAAGCGCGGATATCGCCTGATTGCCCAGGTGGAGCCGCTGGAAGGCGGCCCGACGGTGGAAACACCCGTGCCCGCTCTCGGCCGATCCCGACTCCCCAGGCGCGCCGCCACGATCGGCGTGCTCCTGGCGTTGCTGGCCGCAGGGGCCTACCTGTGGCAGGCCACGCGACAACAGACGGCATCGCCGGCGCTCGGAGAATCGCGGATTGCGGCAGATGCGGATCGCGTCTCGGCGCTCCCAACGGTGGTGGTCACTCCCTTCGACTCACTCGCCGACGACGGCGCGCACTCCTACCTTGCGCGCGGCATCACCGCGGACTTGACCACCGACCTTTCGCGGCTCGCTGGACTGCGCGTGATCGGGGCCTCCAGGGCAGCCGGCCAAGCACCGGACGCCCCACGGTCAAAACAACCGGCCGCCCGGTATGTGGTCTCCGGCAGCGTGCAGCGCGCGGGAGATCAGCTGAAAGTCAACGTGCGGCTGACGGATTCGGTGACCGGGCAACAGCTCTGGTCGGAGCGCTATGAAAGGGCGGTGGGCGATCTGTTCGTCGTCCAGGATGAGATCGTCGCTCGACTGGTTTCCGCGCTGCCGGTCAAGATGAGCGAGGCGGAGCGGCATCGGCTTGCGCGACGGTATACCCGCAATCTGGAGGCCTACGACTACTTTCTGCGTGGACAGGCGGCTCTGCTCACGCGCGCGCGCGACGACAACGAGAAGGCGCGAGAAATGTACCGCAAAGCGCTCGCGCTCGACCCCGCGTTTGCGCGGGCCTACGCGGGGCTCGCGTTGACGCATGCCGCCGACTATCGCAACCGCTGGACCGACGGCGGTCCAAATGCGTTGGCCCGCGCCCTGGAGCTCGCCGAGACCGCCTTCCGGATCGACCCGGAAATCCTCGAAGTCCAGTGGGTACTTGCGTATGTGCATGCACAAAACCGTCGTCATGAGCAGGCGATCGGTCATTTGAATCAAGCGATCGCGCTGGACCCCTCGTTCGCCGACGCCTACGCGCTGCTCGGAAGCATCCACACGTTCATCGGCCAGCCGGCCAAGGCGATCCCGCTGGTGCGCACGGCCATTCACCTCAACCCGGAGGCGGGCCATCTGTATTTCCTGGTCCTCGGCCGTGCATATCTTTTCCGCGGCGATACCGAGCAAGCGTGGATCAACTTGAGGGAAGCCCTGGCGCGCAATGCCACCAACCTCGAGACCCATATCTATCTTGCGGCAACGCTCGCGCTCACCGGCGACAAAGACGCTGCCACGTGGGAGGCCGAGGAGATCCGCGCCTTGGAGCCGAATTTCTCGATCGACAAGTGGCTGAAGAACTATCCGATGACGGACGAAGGCCAGAAGCAACGGCTGAGGAGCCTGCTCGCGCAGGCGGGGTTGTAGGCCACTTCTCGCACGACCCACGCCGCCTTTGTCGTTACGATTTAATGTTTCGGCAGCTTTTATTTAGGATCAGATCTTGGCTGCCGGACGATAGGAGAGCGAGATCGCTGCTAGCAGAACAAGAATGCCGCCAGCTATCTGAATCGTCGATATAGATTCACCTAGTAGGACCCACGCGAGCACCACGGTGACCACGGGCTCGAGCGTCGAGGTGATCGAGGCCCGCGCCGGGCCCACCCGCTTCAATCCCGCGAAGAAGGCGATCATCGCCACCACGGTTGAGACGAGCGCGATGGCGCCGATCGCGGCCCAGCCCCACCATACCTGGGGCAGCTGCGGCGCGCGAAAGACACTCGCCACGGCGAGCGTGGCGGCCGCCGCGAGGCACACCACCGTCGCGCTCGCGAGCGCATCGACGCCGCGCAGCTCGCGCGCGCCCACCACGATGTACACCGAGTAGAACGCCGCGGCGCCCAGGCCGAGCGCGATGCCCGTCGGCGTCCCATGGCCGCCGCCCAACGTGAGCGCGATGCCGGCGAATCCGACCACGAGCACGAAGATCGTCTTCGGTGTCAGGCGCTCGTGCAGGAAGGCCGCGGCGAGCAGGCACACGAGCGTGGGATAGGCGTAGAGGAGGAGTGCGACGAGCCCGGCGGAGGCGTGCTGGAGCGCGGCGAAGTAGCACATCGCCTGGCCCACGTAGCCGATCGCGCCCATGAGGATGGCGACGACGAGCGCGCGTCCGCGCGGCCAGGGCTTGCGCGCGGCGATCATCACGACGGCAAGCAGCGCGCCCGCCGCGGTGAAGCGCGCGAGGAGCACCCCGAGGACGTCGGCTCCGCCCGCGTACGCGAAGCGGGCGAAGATCGCCATCGCCCCGAACGCGGCGGCCGAAATGGCGACGAGCAGGAGGCCTAGCCTAATCTTTCAACGCGCTTTTCGAGGCGCTCGATCGCGTCGCGCAGCTCGGCGACTTCGCGCACGAAGGAATCGACCTTGACGCGCGAGGCGATGAGGGGCGACTCCTCGGTCCAGTACTCGGTGGCGCCTTGCGCCATGCGCAGGGCCGCCTCGCGCCCCCACTGGCCCAGCTCGCGCGCGGTGGAAACGACGCGGTGCGCCGCCATGTCCCCGATCACGCGCGACAAATCTTCCTCGACGTCCCAGGTGAGGTTACGCGCGATGAAGGAGATTTCCTGGCCGAGCTCCATGTCGCCCTGCATCTCGATCTCGCGGTAGGCGGCCTCGTCGTGCACCGCGAGCCGCGGCAGGAGGAAGGGCGAGATGCGCACCTCGAGGTCGCGCGCGGCCCCGCTCACCGCGGAGGTGACTTCCCCGGTGGTCTGGACCGTGAAGGCGAGCGTCACCGGCCCGACATGGAAGGCGGCGGTGCGCCCCGCGTGCTTGCGCAGGCGCTCGAGGGCCAGGGGCGCGCTCTTCAGCACGTGGTTGATGGCGCGCTCGGCCGGATGCGGAAAGAGCGCGCTCACAGCTTGTACCCGCGATGCAACGCCACCACGCCCGCGGCGAGGTTGAAGTACTCGACCCGGGCGAGGCCCGCGGCTTCCATCATCGACTTCAAGGTCTCCTGGTCGGGATGCACGCGGATCGATTCGGCGAGGTAGCGATACGCGGCCTCGTCCTTCGCCACATACTTGCCGAGCGCGGGAAGGATGCCGAACGAGTAGGCGTCGTAGGCCCTCGCGAGCGGCTTCCACGGGCGCGAGAACTCGAGCACGATGACGCGCCCGCCGGGACGCGCCACGCGCGTCATTTCCGCGAGTGCCTTCTCCTTGCGCGTCATGTTGCGCAGCCCGAAGGCCACCGACACGCAGTCGAACGTGTCGGCGGGAAACGGCAATTTCTCCGCGTCGCACAGCGCGAGCGGCGGAAAAAGCCCCGCGTCGAGGAGCTTGTCGCGGCCCACCGCGAGCATCGCCGCGTTGATGTCGGTCATCCAGACCTGCCCCGTGGCCCCCGCACGCTTGGCGAAGGCGAGCGCCAGGTCGCCGCTGCCGGAAGCCACATCCAGCACGCGCGAGCCTTCGCGGACCCCGCTCATCTCGAGGGCGAAGCGCTTCCACACGCGGTGCAGGCCGAGCGACATGAGGTCGTTCATCAGGTCGTAGCTGGGCGCCACCGACCTGAAGACTTCGCCCACGCGCCGCGCCTTCTCCTCCTCGGGGACCTGGCGATAACCGAAGTGCGTCGACTTGTCCGTCATGATTCGCGCGAGGCGCCCGCGCTTTTCATGCGCGCGAGGTAGCTCTTCCAGTTGGTGTCCTGCTTCACGCCGAGCTCGTAGAGGTAATCCCACGAATAGATGCCGGTGTCGTGCCCGTCGCTGAACACGAATTTCACCGCGTAGACGCCCACCGGCTCGATCGCCGAGATGTCGACCGCGCTCTTGCCGGTCTGCAGCACTTCCTGCCCCGGGCCGTGGCCGCGCACTTCCGCCGAAGGCGAGAAAACCCGCAGGTATTCGACCGGCAGCGAGAACCCGCGCCCGTCGTCGAACTTCACCTCGAGCGAGCGCGATTTCTGGTGCAGGGTGATGTCCGTCGGGCGCGGCGTTTTGGGATTCATGGGCTCATTATAAGATTGGACCATGATTGGCATCCTGATCCTCTCCCACGGCACCTTCGGCGAGTCCCTGATTCACTCGGCGAGCCACGTGCTGGGCAAGCGCCCGCTCTTCCTGCGCCAGCTCGGCGTGACGGTCCACGACGACCCCGAAGCCATCATCCCGGTGGCCGAAGACCTGATCCGTTTCCTCGACCAGGGGCAGGGCGTGCTGGTGCTGACCGACATCTTCGGCGCCACGCCCTCGAACATCGCCGTGAAGCTCCTCAAGCCGGGGCAGGTCGAGGGGCTGGCGGGGGTGAACTTGCCGATGCTGATCCGCGCGCTCACCTATCGCCACGAGCCGCTCGCGGTGGCGCTCGAAAAATCCCTTTCGGGGGCGATCGAGGGGATCGTGCGCATGGACCACCCCGGCTAGGCCGCATGCTCAAGCGCACGGTCAAGATCACCAACAAGCTCGGGTTGCACGCGCGGGCCTCCGCCAAGCTCACGCAGACGGCGTCGAAGTTCGAGAGCGGGGTGTGGATCGCGCGCAACGGCCGGCGCGTGAACGCCAAGAGCATCATGGGCGTGATGATGCTGGCCGCGGGGCTGGGCTCCACCGTCGAGCTGGAAACCGACGGCCCCGACGAGGAAGCGGCGATCGTCGCGATCGAGGCGCTCTTCCACGACAAGTTCGGCGAGGGCGAATAAATGACCCCCGAAGGCTCGCGCGCCACCGGCTCCCAGGTCTGCTTCACGATCCACGGCATCGGCGTGTCCGGCGGCGTGGCGATCGGGCACGCGCACCTTTTCGCGGGCATGTCGGCCGAGGTCGACCACTACGAGATCACGAGCGCGGACGTGCAGCGCGAGCAGCGCCGCTACGACCGCGCGGTGCGCGAAGTCCGCGACGAGCTGAAGGAGCTCACCGAAAGCGTGCGCCACAGCGCGGCGGCCGAGCTCGCCCCCTTCGTCGGCGTGCACCTCATGCTGCTCGACGACGCCTCGTTCACCGAGGCCCCGCGTGACATCATCCGCGAACAGCATTGCAACGCCGAGTTCGCGCTGCGCACCCAGTTGGACGAGCTGCTGGCGCAGTTCGTCGACATCGAGGACCCGTACCTGAAGGCGCGCGAGGACGACGTGCGCCAGGTCGCCGAGCGCGTCCTCGGGGCGCTCGCGGGCACGCAACGGCGCATCGCCATGAAGCCGGTGCACGAGGACGCCTCGATCCTCGTCGCGCGCGACCTCTCGCCCGCCGACGTGATCCTCTTCCGCGAGCATCCGTTCGCCGCGTTCATCACCGACCTGGGAGGGGCCACCTCGCACACCGCGATCGTGGCGCGCTCGATGAACATCCCCGCGATCGTGGCCCTGCACCACGCGCGCTCTCTCATCCACGAGGACGAGCTCATCATCATCGACGGCACCCAGGGCGTGGTGATCGTCAACCCGGACCCCCACATCCTCACCGAGTATCGCCTCAAGCAGAACCAGGCCCGGCTCGAACGCGACAAGCTCAAGCGCCTGCGCACGGCCGCCGCCGCCACGCTCGACGGGACCGCGGTGCACCTGTACGCCAACATCGAGCTGCCTTCGGACGTTGAGGCGGTGAAGGCGAGCGGCGCGGCGGGCATCGGGCTCTTCCGCAGCGAGTTCCTGTTCATGAACCGCCGCGACATGCCCGACGAGGACGAGCAGTACGAGGCCTATCG
>JBGOST010000169.1:0-5808 GCA_041476125.1 Usitatibacter sp.
CAGAATCGCTTCAGGTCCATCACCAGCTCCCCGATGCGCCGCCGCCGTCGAATCCGCCGCCACCGCCGCTGAAGCCCCCGCCGCCGCCGAAACCTCCGCCGGCCGGGATCCAGTTCCCTCCCCAGCCGCCGCGTCCCGCTCGCTGCGCCATCCCGCTGCCGGTGAACAACGTGAGGAGGAAGCCGAAGAGCGCGGCGACGACGACGAACGCGAGGCTGCCGAACAGGATCCACGCGGCGAATCCCGTGGCGGCCGACGTAAACCCGGCGCCGAAGAAGCGCCCGAAGATTCCGCGCAGGACCATGCCGAGGACGGGCACGAGGAGAAAACCCATCCACAGGAAATTGCCGTACGAAGAAAGGGTGTCGACCTTGCCTTGCGCCTTTTTCGCGGGAAGCGGCAGCGCCTCTCCCTCGATCGCCTTCATGATCGCGACGACTCCGTCGTCGATGCCGCCCGCGAAATCGCCGCCGCGGAAGCGCGGTGCCACCACGTCCGCGACGATGCGCCTGGAGAGCGCATCGGTGAGCGTGCCCTGCACGCCGCGCCCGGTGTGGATGCGCATCTTGCGTTCCTGCTTGGCGACGACGAAGAGCACGCCATCGTCGACTCCCTTGCGCCCCAGCTTCCACTCGTCGGTGACGCGGCCCGCGAATTCCTCGATCGCCTCGGAGCCGATCGAGGGCACGAGCAGCACCGCGACCTGCGAGCCTTTGGCCTGCTCGAAGGCCTTCAGCTTCGCTTCGAGCGCCTCGCGTTCGCGCTCGCTGAGCGTGCCGGTGAGATCGACCACGTGCGCGGTGAGCTTGGGCACCGGGATCGGCTCGCCGGGGGCGGCGGCGAACGCCGCGGCGATCGAGAAAAACGAGGCGGCCGCCCCGATCACGAGGCGGCCGAGAGCGCGCTTCATGCTCTTGCCCAGGTTACTTCGCGGGCGCGGGCGCGCTTTGCGGTGCCGGGGCCGGAGCCGGTGCCGGTGCCGGTGCCGCAGGCTTGGGACTGAAGTCCACTTTCGGCGGGCGCGCGATCGCTTTCTCGTCCTCGACGGTGAACGAAGGCCTCTCCTTGTAGCCGAAGAGCATCGCGGTGAGGTTGGTCGGGAACTGGCGCGCGAGGATGTTGTAATCCTGGACCGCCTTGATGAAGCGGTTGCGCGCAGTGGTGATGCGGTTCTCGGTTCCCTCGAGCTGCGCCTGCAGGTCGCGGAAATTCGCGTCGCTCTTCAGCTGCGGGTAATTTTCGGCGACCACCAGCAGCCGCGACAGCGCGCCGGTGAGCTCGCCTTGCGCCTGCTGGAATTTCTGCAGCGCCTGCGGATTGTTGAGAACCTCGGGAGTCACCTGCACGGACCCGACCTTCGCGCGCGCCTGGGTGACGCCGAGCAGCACGTCCTTTTCCTGCGTGGCATAGCCTTGCACCGTCGCCACGAGATTCGGAATCAGGTCGGCACGCCGCTGGTACATGTTCAGCACTTCCGCCCACGCGGCCTTGACCTGCTCGTCCTTCGTCTGGAAGTCGTTGTATCCGCAGCCGGAAAGCGTGAGCGCCGCGAGAGCCGCCACGGCCCACAGAAGCTTGCGCATCGTTTCTTCTCCTGAAAGCGGCCCGCGATCGAGCCAGCGCGAATGATGGGGGTGGGAGGGGTCGTTTTCAAGCCGCGGGGCGGCGAAACCTCACGGGGCCTCGCGCAGCACGCGCCGCGCGAAGACGAGGTCCTCCCACGCCTTGGCCTTCTCCGGCAGGCTGCGCAGCAGGTAGGCCGGGTGGTAAGTGACGACGAGCGGCGTGTCCTTGTAGCGATGGACCCTGCCGCGCAGGCTGGCGAGGCTCGCTTCGGTGTCGAGCAGCCGCATCGACGCCGTCTTGCCGAGGGCGACGATGAGCCGGGGCTTGATGAGCTCGATCTGGCGGTCGAGGAACGGCGCGCACGCGGCGGCCTCCTGCGGCGTGGGCGTGCGATTGCCCGGCGGGCGGCACTTCACGACATTGGCGATGTACGCCTCGCGCCCGCGCTGGATTCCGATCGCCGCGAGCATGCTGTCGAGGAGCTTGCCGGCCTGGCCGACGAAGGGCTCGCCTTGCTCGTCCTCGTCCGCACCCGGCCCTTCGCCGATGAAAAGCCAAGGCGCCGATTCGTGTCCGACGCCGAATACCGCTTGTTTTCGCTGTTTGCACAAGCCGCATGCGGCGCACACGCGCACCGCTTCCTTGAGCTCGCTCCACCCGAGGCCCGCGGCGACCGCAATCGCGCCGCTCACCGCGCCCGGATCTTCCCGGGCATCGGGCACCGCGACACGCGGTCCGACCAGGCCATACAGGCGCGCGACTCCCGCGAGCTCCAGCTCGGTGAGCGTCCTTTCGTCCATCACAGCGCCAGGCCGAGGAAGAGAGCGTCCTCGCGCCCCGACGCCGCGGGGTAGTACTCCGGTCGAATCGCGATCTGCTGGAAGCCGAGCTTGCGATAAAGGTGGCGGGCGGCGACGTTGGACGGCCGCACCTCGAGGTACACGATCTGGCAGGCGGCCGCGCGAGCCACCCCGATCATGTGGTTCAGGAAATCCCTGCCGATCCCCTGGTTCTGCCATTCGGCCGCCACGGCGATGTTGAGCAGGTGCGCCTCGTCGAGCGCGATCATGAGGACGGCGTAGCCGATCACGGACTCGCCATGGGTCACCGTCCAGCAGTCGTAGCCCGCGTTCACCGAGTCGCGGAAATTGCCGAGGCTCCAGGGAAAGGCGTAGAGAGACTTCTCGAGGGAAGCCACCTCGGAAAGGTCCGCCGCGCGCATCCGGCGATAGTGGAGTTGCGGAATCGGTACCGCGCTCACCGCTTGGCCTTCTGCCTTTCCTCGGTCGTGAGGGCGACCTTGTCGCGCAAGTATAGTGGCGCCGCGTGCTCGGCGGCGACCGCCGCGCCGCGCGCGAGGCGGCGCTTGGCGAGCCGCGCCACCGCGCCGGCGCGCGGCAAGTCTCCCTCGAAGCGCATCTCGACGACCTCGCGATAGGCCTCGCGCAGCCACGCATGGCGATCGAAGCCGCTGCCCGTCGCCGACCAGCGCCGGCCCGGCAGCGGCGGCAACGTGGTCGGGTCGGCGAGGCGCGGGGCGATGATCTCGTCCCAGTCCTGTCCATTGCGCGCGTAGGCGGCGAGGTAGGCCTCGCCCATGCGCGCATCCAACGCCGCGATGACCCGCGCTTCGTTCGATTGCTCGGCGAGCGCCAACAGGGACGGCACCGGGACGACGGGACGGTGGGTGGCGAACGCAAGGCCCTGTACCAGGCCGCAGGCAATACGGATCCCGGTGAAGGATCCGGGACCCTGGCCGAAGGCGAACGCATCCATGCTCGCCGCGGCGAGACGGGAGCGCTCGAAGATCTTGCGGATCATCGGGACCACCATCTCCGAATGGCGGTTTTCCGCCATCGCCTCCTCGACGAAGAGCTCGTCGCCGCGCAGCAGCGCGACCGAACACAGCTCTGTGGAGGTTTCTACTGCGAGGAGGTTCACGTCGGGCGGCCGCTGGAATTGACCGCATTATAACCCACGGCGGGTAGCCGCGTGGCGTTAATTTATCTACCTACTACAGGCAATTAGAGATATTTGTTAAAGTAAATTATATGAAGTCGATCGGCTTGAACTTCCCCACCATCACCGGCGCGGAATCGATGCCCCACCAGCGCTCGAGGAAGGTCGCGTAGTAGCCGCGGAAATCGACCGCGAAGGGAAGGTTGCCGTTGCCGTCGAGGCGGTCCAGGGTGGGAGGCGCGCCGTAGAGCCCGCCCTTCACCGCGCCTCCCAGGACCAGGTGGGCGCTGGAAGTGCCGTGGTCGGTGCCGCCGCTTTGGTTTTCGCGCGGCCGGCGCCCGAATTCGGCGTAGGTGGCGATCACGGTCGAGCGCCAGCGGTCGACTTCGACGAGGGCCTGGCGAAGCGCGGCCAGGCCGTCACCGAGCTGGCGCAGCAGATTGGCATGCACGCCCAGCTGGTTGGCGTGCGTGTCGAAGCTTCCCAGCGACACGCGCACGACGGCGATGCCCGCTTCGTTCGCGGCGAGCTGCGCCGCCGTGTTGACCGCGTTGCCGAACGCTCCCGCCGGAAATTCCGCAGCGAGCCTGCGTCCCGCGTGCAGCCGCTCGGCCGAGAGGAGCACGTCGCGCTCGACGCGAAGGATGTGCGCCAGGGCCGGGTTGGTCGATTCTCCGCCGCCCTTGGCGAGGCGCGTGTTGCGCAGGAATTGTTCCGGGTTGCTCAACGCGATGGCGCGCACCGAGCCGCCGGCGAGCGGCCCCATGGCGCCCGGCCCGACGACGACGCCATCGGCGGCGAACGTGGACGGCGACGGCGAGAGCGTGAAAGCGCGCGCGAGCCAGCCGGCGTCGAGATACTCGTCGCTCTTCGAGGCCGTGTCCCAGATCTCGATCGAGCGGAAATGGGAGAGATTGGGCTGCGGATACCCCACCCCCTGCACGATGGCGAGCTCTTTCGCATCCCAGATCGCGCGCAGCTTTTCGAGCGAAGGATGCAGGCCGGCGCGCGGCGTGAGCTGCACGACCTGGTCGCGCGCGATCGCCAGTCGCGGGCGCAGCCTCGCGTACTCGGGATCGTCATAGGGAATCACCGTATTCAGGCCGTCGTTTCCGCCGCGCAGCTCGACGAGGACGAGGAGCTTGCGCGCTTCGGTCGCGGCGGCGGCGAGACAGAGCCCCTGCAGGCCGGCGAATGGCGCCACCGAGGCGAGCTTGAGGAAGGCCCGGCGGTCGATGGTCATTTCAGCTGGTACGCCGGATCGGCCACGAGGGAGCGCACATGCTCGGATTCCTCGAGGCCGGCCTGCGGGCGGTTCACCGCGGAAGTGGCGAGCAGGAGGCGCTCGATGCGATCGGGGCGATCGCGGGTTGCGGCGACCGACCGCGCGAAGCGCTCGGCGTCGAATCCGTAGCCCGCCATGCCGCGCTCCATCATGCGGCGAAAGCGCTGCTCCGGCCCCTTGCCTTTCGCCTCGTCGCCCTTCTCGGCGCCGCCCGCCTCCGCCATCGTCATCGCCATCGGATCGGAGCCACGGAACACGCGTTCGACCCACTGCTTGCGCCCCAGCAGCGTCGCCGAGTCGATCCACGCCTGGCCGCCCGGCCAGCCTTTCACGTTGGGCGGCGAGAACGGGTTCTGCCCCAGCGCCGCGCACGCGAACACCGCGGGACGCAGGTCGAAGGGGTGTATGCCGAAGGTGCGCATCGTGCCGACGACGAGCTCCACCGGCGACTTGATGAGCGTGGCGCGATTCTCGGCCGCCCAGAAAGCTTCGGAGTTGAGGGCGACGCGCAAGAGCGGCTTCACTTCGTAGCGCGAGTCGCGAAACACGGCCGCCCAGCGCGCGATCTCCCGCGGCTCGGGACGCGGGGAAACGAGCTCGCGCCACAGCTTCGCGGCGATGAATTCCGCGGTCTCGGGACGCGCGAGGAGAATATCGAGGGCCTCCTCGCCGTCGAAGCGGCCCGACCTTCCGAGGATCGTCTTCTCCCCGTAGTCGTGCCAGAGGCGCCGATAGACGAATTCGCCCGACTCGCGATCGAGGCTCCAGCCGGTGAAGGCGCGCGCGGCCTCCTTCACGTCGCGCTCGCCGTAGTGTCCTTCTCCCAGGGTGAAGAGCTCCATCGCTTCGCGCGCGAAGTTCTCGTTGGGGGCCTGCTTGCGGCTGCCCGCGTTGTCCAGGTAGACGAGCATCGCCGGATCCTTCGCCACCGCGTGCAGCAGGGCCGCGAAATTGCCGAGCGCCTCGCGCCGGAAGAGCGCGTTCTGCCGGTACATGAG
>JBGOST010000170.1:0-5787 GCA_041476125.1 Usitatibacter sp.
CCCGATCGGTCTGGCGCTTCGTCTCCTCGATGAGGAATCCGGGGAAGATCATGCCGCCCGCTTCATGATGAGGATGCGGCAACGGAAGAAAGCCGGCCGGCCAGAGCTGCTTTTCCCTGACTTCCTCCGGCGACAGGGCGGCGAGTTTCTCCCAGGTCATGCCCGCGGGCAACCTGACGCGCACGCCGTCTTGCACCGCCTTGCCGCGCGACATGGCGGTTCCCCTGGCCGGCCGGTCTGCGAGGTCGTAGCGCTCCGCGAGCAGAGCCTGTTGGCGCCTGGCGAACGCCGGTTTCTCCGCCTGCAGGCGTCCTGTCAGCGTGGGGAAGTCTTCATCGGCGGCCACTGCTGTCGGCGCGAGGCAGCCAAGCGCGGAGAGCGCGGCCAGGAGCAGGTTCTGCTTGGGATTGAGAATGGCGGCCCCCACGCGTGGCGCAGGACCCTATTGTGCGCTTGGCCGGCACATTGCCCCATACCCCTTGGGAGAATGCGCCTGAAATCCCTTGCGGTAGACTGGCGCCGTGATTCCACGTGTGCTCGAGGAGGTCGAAATGCAACGTTCAATTCGCCGCGCGGCGCTGGCCCTGGCCACGCTCGCCTGCACCACGATTGCGTTTGCGCAGTCTTACCCCACCAAGACCATCAAGTTCCTGGTGCCGTTCCCGCCCGCGGGCTCCACCGACATTTCCGCGCGCGCCGTCGCCGGGAAGCTGGGAGAGCGCCTCGGGCAGCCGGTCGTGATCGAGAACCGTCCCGGCGCGGGCGGCAACATCGGTACCGACGTGGTGGCCAAGGCCGCCCCTGACGGCTACACGCTCATCGTAGGCACCGTGGGGACGCACGCGATCAACGCGAGCCTCTACTCGAAGATGCCCTACGATCACATCAAGGACTTCGCTCCGGTGATCCTGCTTTCGTCCACGCCCAACGTCCTGGTGGTGCATCCGTCGCTCCCGGTGAACTCGGTGAAGGACGTGATCAACCTCGCGAAATCGAAGCCCGGCGAGCTCACCTTCGCCTCGAGCGGCAGCGGCACCTCGATCCACCTCTCGGGCGAGCTCTTCAAGTCTATGGCCGGGTTGCAGATGATCCACATCCCGTACAAGGGCAGCGGGCCGATGCAGATCGACTTGATCTCGGGACAAGTGAACATGAGCTTCGACAACCTCTCGGCGGCGATGACGCAGATCAAGGCCGGAAGGTTGAAGGCGCTGGCGGTGACGGGCACCTCGCGCTCGCCGATGCTGCCCGACCTTCCCACCGTCGCCGAGTCCGGACTGCCCGGCTACGAGGCCACCTCGTGGAACGGCATCTTCGCCCCAGCGGGAACGCCGAAGGAAATCATCGACAAGCTGAACCGCGAGCTGAACGCCATCCTGCAATCGCCCGACACGCGCAAGTTCTTCGCCGAGCAGGGAGGCGAAGCGGGCGGCGGCACGCCCGAGCAGCTGGGCGCGTTCGTGCGCTCCGAGACCGTCAAATGGGCGAAGGTGGTCAAGGAATCAGGCGCGAAGGTCGACTAACGCCGCGGCGTTACTTGCGCGGCGGGGCGCTCTCGACCACCTGGTAGAAGATCTCGTCCTTCTTGATCATGCCGAGCTCGAGGCGGGCTCGCTCTTCAATGGCTTCGGTGCCCTGTTTGAGGTCGCGCACTTCCGCGTCGAGCGCGTCGTTGCGCGCCTTCAGCCGCGCGTTGCTCTCGCGATGCTCGGCGAGGCTGCGGTCGAGCTCGCGCACCTTCATCCAGCTGCCCTTGCCGATCCAGAGCGGATACTGGAGAGCGAGCAGCAACCCGACGAGGATGAAGGAGAGAGTCTTCATTTCAGCTGGTAGAAGGCCTCCCGCCCGGCGTAGGTCGCGCCCTCGCCCAGCTCCTCCTCGATGCGAAGCAACTGGTTGTACTTCGCGATGCGATCGGAGCGCGACAGCGAGCCGGTCTTGATCTGCATCGCATTGGCGCCCACCGCGATGTCGGCGATGGTGGAATCCTCGGTCTCTCCCGAGCGGTGCGAGATGACGGTGGTGTAGCCGGCCCGCTTCGCCATCTCGATCGCCTCGAAGGTCTCGGAGAGCGTGCCGATCTGGTTGATCTTGATGAGGATGGAGTTGGCCACGCCGCGCTCGATGCCCTCGGCGAGGATGCGCGTGTTGGTGACGAAGATGTCGTCGCCGACGATCTGGACGTCCTTGCCCAGGCGCTTGGTGAGCAGCTCCCAGCCTTCCCAGTCCTGCTCCGCCATGCCGTCCTCGATGGAGACGATCGGGTACTTGTCGCACCACGCGGCGAGGAGATCGACGAACTGCTGCGACGTATAAGCGAGCTTCTCCGCCTCGAAGCGATACTTGCCGTCCTTGTAGAACTCGCTCGCGGCGCAGTCGAGCGCGATTAGGACGTTCTCGCCTGCGAGGTAGCCGGCTTCCTCGATGGCGCGCAGGATCCATTGGATCGCGGCCTCGTTGTTCGGCAGGTTGGGGGCGAAGCCGCCCTCATCTCCCACCGTGGTCGCCATGCCCGCCTTGTCGAGCATCTTCTTCAGCGTGTGGAAGATCTCCGAGCCACAGCGCAGCGCATCGCGAAAGGTCGGCAGCCCCGCCGGCACGATCATGAATTCCTGGATGTCGAGCGAGTTATTGGCGTGCGCCCCGCCGTTCACGACATTCATCATCGGCACCGGCATGCGCTTGGGCGCGCTGCCGCCGAGGTAGCGGTAGAGCGACAGTCCGCTCTCCTCGGCCGCTGCCTTGGCGCACGCGACCGACACCGCGAGGATGGCGTTGGCGCCGAGGCGCGACTTGTTCTCCGTTCCGTCGAGCTCGATCAGCACCCGGTCGATGTGCGACTGCTCGGAGACGTCCAGGCCGAGGATCGCCTCGCAGATCTCGGTGTTCACGTGGTCGACCGCTTTCTGCACGCCCTTGCCGAAGAAGCGCTGGGGATCCCCGTCGCGCAGCTCGATGGCTTCGCGCGAGCCGGTGGAAGCGCCCGAGGGAACCGCGGCGCGGCCCATGGCGCCCGATTCCACCAGCACATCAGCTTCAACGGTGGGGTTGCCGCGCGAGTCGAGGATCTCGCGGGCGACGACTTCGACGATGGCGGTCATTCCTACAACTTCTTGGCGAGGATCTCGCCGAGCTTCCGGGCGTCGTTGATGTCGCGTTCCTGCAGGGGCGCCCCGCCGACCTGCAGCGTGACCCAGGTGCGGCCCTTGCGCACGTGCAACTGCCCCGTCTTGCCGCTCCAGAACGCCTCGGTTCCGGCGATGAGCAGCGGCTTGGTCTGGAACTGCATGCGCGCGTCGTCGAAGGCCTTCTGCGCGTCACCCTCGGTCTTGCCGAAGCGGAATTCGGCGCGCGCGGCCACGGGCTTGCCTTCCTTGAAGCCGCCATAGGTGCAGATGGGGATGACCTTGGGGCGCCTGGGAGGCAGCTTGGATTTCGGATTGACGGGCTCGGCGGGCGCGGCGGCCGGTACGCCGAGCGCCTTCTCGGCGTCGGCCTGCGTGAACACGTCGCAGGCATCGAAGGTGTCCTCGGCGCATGCGGTCGGACTCACGGCGGCCGCTCCCAGGACGGCCGCGACTCCCAGCAGTTTCAGGTTTCGCATCGTTCACCTCGACGGTTGCGCGCGCCGGCGTCGTTTTGTCGACATGATACTTGATCGGCGCTCTAAGGCACGTCGCGAACGCCTCCGAAGCGCCCGTTGTACGAGACGCAATACTGGTCCTGCCCGGTGTAGGTCGCGTGGAACCCGTTCACGCCGGCGTCGATGGCGCTCAGGCTGAACGTGCCCTGGTTGGCGCCCGCACCGCTCACGGTGCAGCTATACGTTCCGTTGTTGATCGCGGCGAGGCGCCCGGCTTGCACGAGCGTGCCCGAGTAGGTGCACACCGAGGCAGCGCCCGTGCCGCCCTGGTTGAAGTCGACCCGCATCGACACCGAGGTGGCGTTCTGGGTGACCGAGAGATTGTCGAATACGGCCACCTGGCCCGCTCCCACGCCGGTGCAATTGCTGCTGCGCCCGACCATGCCGCCGATGTAGTTGCCGGCGAGGTTGACGTTGCGCCACGTGATGCGCGTGATCTGTTTCGAGACCTGCGCGCCGTTCACCGAATAATTGAGCGTCCCGCTGTTGGGTCCCGAGAAGGCGAGCGTCACCGAGCCCACGGTCGTGCGCGTCACCGCGTTAGGGTCGAACGTAGGGGTTCCCAGCCACGGCCCGCGCGACTCGGTGAGATCGCCGCCGTAGGTGGTGGTGCTGCCGCCGACCGGGAGCAGGGCCGAAGCGGAATACCAGTGCGCCGTGTTGTCGTTGGCGTAGACGAACATCGTGGCGAAGATGACTTCGCCTTGCTGGACGAGGTTGATGCCCCAGCCGCTTTCGCTTGTGCCGCCCCACCAGAGGTCGGTGTAGTCGGTCGAATAGGTGGTCGCCGCCGCGGGGAATGCGATCGCGAGCGTCGCAAAAAACGCCACGACGTGGCGCTGGATGAGCTTGATCATGTTGGGGTCCGGGAAGAATTTGATGGGCATCGCCTTTGGCGTCATACGTTAGGTTGCACAGGTGCCGAGAGAACTAGTTTCCCACGAAGCGTGCAAGAATATTGGGTCCAACTCCTGGAGAACTCATGCCCTTGACCCGACCCCTTGTCGCCCTTTTGCTCGCGTCACTTTCCACCTTCGCCGCCGCCAGGGACTCGCCCTGGTATGCGGGATTCTCCACGGGCGAGTCGCGCACCGGCCGCGAGCTCGTGAGGAACCGCGAATCGACGATCGTGCGCGCCACCGACCTCCAGACCGACTTCGACCCCACCGGCAAGGCGTGGAAAGCCTTCGGCGGCTACCGCTTCAACGACATGATCGCCGTGGAGGCCAACTATGTTGACCTCGGCCGGCACACAACGTTCACGACCATGGTCGCTCTCGATGGATTCAACACCGCCTCGATATTGGTAAACCGCAATATCACGGGATATGGGGCCGACCTCGTGCTCTGCGCGCCCATGGGCGGATATTTCAGCGTCTTCGGCCGCGTCGGGGCGTTGCGCTCGCGGCTCGTGGCGGACGCGCAACTGGACGGCCTCATCGAGTTCACCAACGGCAATCCCGCCGACCGCGCGCGCACCACGACCGTCGACGAGACCGTCCTGCGCTACGGAGCGGGCGCGGACTGGTGGTTGCGCCCGAACGTGGGGCTGCGCCTGGAATGGGAGCGCTATTCCAACGTCGGCAAGGCATTCGCAATCGGCGGCTCGGGCACCACGGGGGAAGCCAACACCGACGCGTTCTTCCTTGGCGTGATGGCGCGCTTCTGACCGGGACCCGATCACCGCAGCAAACCCTTCACTTCGCGAGCGTGACGAGCACGGCGCGCAGCGCCTGGGCCTCCCCGCCGACGGGACGCCCGGGGCGGCTCGCGTCGTTCCAGGCGAAGAGGTCGAAGTGCGCCCACGCGATGTCGTCGGGAACGAAGTAATCGAGGAAGAGCGCGGCGACGATGGAGCCGGCCATTCCGGCGCGCCCGGAATTGTTGATGTCGGCGATGTCGGTGTCGAAGAAGCGGCGATAGTTGCGCCACAGCGGCATGCGCCACATGGGATCTTCGAGCTCGGAGGCGCGCGCGAGGAGCTTTGCGGCGAGCTTCTCGTCGTTGCAGAAGAGCGCGGGAAGCTCGGGGCCCAGCGCCACGCGCGCCGCACCGGTGAGCGTGGAGAAATCGATGATCGTCCGCGGCTTGCCTTCGGCGGCGTAGGCGAGCGCGTCGCAGAGGATGACGCGGCCTTCGGCATC
>JBGOST010000171.1:0-5766 GCA_041476125.1 Usitatibacter sp.
ACCGCACCCTTGAGGCGCGGGTCGCCGAGCAGGTGCACCATGTGGAAAAGCTCGGGCGCCTCAAGCGCTTCTTCTCGCCGCAGCTGGCCGAGCTCATCCTCGCCGGCGGGGCCGACGATCCGCTCGAGAGCCATCGCCGCGACATCACCGTGGTCTTCCTCGACCTGCGCGGATTCACCGCGTTCGCCGAGGCGGCCGAGCCCGAGGAGGTGATGGCCGCGCTTTCGGAATTCCATGGCGCGATGGGCCGGCGCATCCTCGAGTACCAGGGCACGCTCGAGCGCTTCACAGGAGACGGCCTCATGGTGTTCTTCAACGATCCGCTGCCGCTGCACCAGCCCGCGCGCAAGGCGGTCGAGATGGCGTTCGTGATGCAGGAGGACGTGCTCAAGCTCTCGGCGCAATGGAAGAAGAAGGGCTACGCGCTGGGACTCGGCATCGGCATCTCGCAGGGCTACGCGACGGTGGGGGCGATCGGGTTCGAGGGGCGCATCGACTACGGCGCCATCGGCACGGTGACCAACCTCGCCAATCGCCTCTGCGATCTCGCCGACCCCGGCCATATCCTCGTCTCGCCGCGGGTTTTCTCCGAGGTGGAGGAGAGCGTTTTCGCCGAAGACCTGGGAGAAGTGCGGCTGCACGGATTCAAGCGGCCGGTGCGCGCCTACCGCCTGCTCGACCTGAAGGGAATGCCGGAGTGAGGCGTTGAAGCAGTCGGCCGTTCGGGCGCGCATCCGCCAGCTCTGCTGCCTCGGGCTTCCCGGCGAGCTGCTCATGTCCTCGCTGCTTCCGGCGCTGCGGGAGCTGGTGCCCAGCGATTCGGCGGCCTTCTTCTGGGTCGATTCGCGCGGCGAGATGCGCAACCTCTACGCCGAGCGCCTGCTGCCCGCCGATGTGATGTCGCTTTATTTCGAGCGCTACTACGAGGGGCGGGAGGCGTCGTTTCGCAGGGCTTTCCTCGAGCGCTCCGCGGCCCCCGAGGGCGTGGTCTCGACGAGCGCGGACGGCGAGCTGCGCAAGACCGAGTACTACAACGAGATCCTGAAGCGGCTCGACGCGCATCACGTCCTCTACGGGATCGTGCGCGAGCAGGGCGCCGCACTGGGCCAGCTGTCGCTCTACCGCCCTCCCGACGCTCCCGCGTTCACGCCGCGCGAGCGCTCCGACCTCGCGAGCGTGATGCGCTACGTCGCGCACGGCATCGCGGGCGACGAGACGCGCGCCGGGGCGGGCGGGCCCGAAGGTTTCGCCTTCGAGGATTCCGACGACGAGGCGATGCTGGTGACCGATCGCTCCGGGGCGATCCGGCACGGCTCGGAAAAGGCGCGGCGCCTGCTGCTCCTCGCCACGACCTCCGACATCAATCCCGCGAGCCTCAAGACGGCGGTGACGGAGCGCGCCACGCAGACCCTGCGCGAGCTCGCGGCACGCCTCGATGCCGTCGCGCGCGGCGAGGAGTCCACCCCGCCGATGATGACCCTCGACACCAAGTGGGGCCGGCACCTGCTGCGCGCCTACTGGCTCGACGACGACCACCAGGCCGCCGAGGCGCTGATCGGGGTTCGCATCCAGCGCCAGCAGCCGATGATCCTGAGGTTCGTGCAGGCGATGGGCCAGCTGCCGCTCTCCCCGCAGCAGCGCGAGATCGCGCTCATGATCGCGCAGGGGCGCAGCAACCAGGAGATCGCCGACGGCCTCGGCGTCTCCGGCAATACCGTGGCCTATCACATCAAGCAGCTCTTCCTGAAGCTCGACGTGCACGACCGCGCCGGCGCGATCGGGCGAATCACGGGCGGAGGAAAGGCATGTTGAGCCCGGCCAGGCGCAAGCAGGTCCTGTGGGGGGCCGCGGGACTGCACCTGTTCATCGCGCTCGTGTATTCGAGCTACCTCCCCGTCGAGCACTTCATCCCGCCGGCGATCGAGCGGCCGCTGCGCGTCTACGGCGGCTACAGCGGCGCGGCCACGCACTTCGATTTCTTCGCCCCGTCGGTGGTGAGCCAGGTGCGCGTGCAATTCAAGCTGGGAGCGCCCGACGGCTCGGCGCGCCTCTACGAGGTCACCACCTCCAGCGCGGAGGTGAACCAGCGCCTCGCGGCGATGTTCAACTTCTTCCTGCGCCCGACGGTGCAGCCCTTCCTCGTCAACTCGTGGTCGCGCTACGCGCTCGACAAGCATCCCGATGCGCAATGGGTGCAGACGCGCGTCGAATTCCTCGACATCCCGACGCTCGCCCAGATGAAGGAAGGCCGCAAGCCCGCCTGGGTCGAGATCGGCCGCTTCGGCGCCGTGAGGGAGAGCGCCCCTGCTCGCTGAGATCGCGCGCTCTCGATTGCTCTCGGAGGCGGCTTCCTACAAGCCGCTTGCGATCCTGCGCATCGGCGTGGGGCTGATCCTGCTGTGGCAGGGCGCCTTGACGTGGAGCCACCGCGAGCTCCTGCTGGACGAGTTCGGGCTGGTGGCGTGGTCGCTCGGCGAGCAGCTCATCGACCCCGCGATGCCGCGACTTTCCACCGTCGCGGCCTTCTTCGCGCTCTTCGGGTTGAGCTCCCAGCAGAGCGTCACCCTGGTGATGGGTCTGCACCTCCTCGCCGCGGCCGGGCTCCTCGCCGGCTTCATGACGCGCACCTGCGCGTTCGCCGCGTGGATCACGCACCTCGTGCTCATCGGGACCGGCGTGGCTTTCACCTACGGGCTGGGCAAGCTCCTGGTGATCGCGCTCTTCTACTGCCTTGTCATGCCGGTGGGCCGCGAGTGGTCCGTCGATCGCCGCATGCGCGGCCCCGGCGCCGAGGCCGCGCCCGGGGAGGACGCGTCGCTGTCGGTCCTGGTCCTGCGGCTGCACATGTGCATCATCTACGCGGCCGCGGGGATCTCGAAGTCGTTCGGCGAGCAATGGTGGTCGGGAGACGCGATCTGGAGGGCGCTCGCGCTGCCGCAGTTCCAGCAGTTCGACCCGAGCCCGCTGCTCCAGTACCCCTTCATCCTCCAGGCGGTGAGCGTGGGGGCGGTGCTGGTGCAGCTGGCCTATCCGCTGCTGGTCTGGACCCGCTTGCGCTTCCTGATCGTGATGGCGACCGAGCTGCTGCACCTGGGCATCGCGATCTTCCTCGGGCTGTGGCTCTTCTCGGGAATCATGATGGTGCTCAACGCCGCGGCGTTCGGCGAGTCGCTGTGGCGCACGGTCCGCGAGCGCGTGCCGCGCGCCAAGCCGGCGGTGGCGCCCGGGGCCCCATGAAGATCACCATCGTCTACGACGGCGCCTGCCCCTTCTGCTCCGACTACGTGCGCTACCAGGACCTCAAGGCGCGCGCGGAGACGGTCGAGCTGGTCGATGCGCGAAGTGATCCCGAGGCGCTCGCGCGCTACGCGATCGACGCCGCGGACTTGGAGGATGGAATGGTGGTGATCGTCGACGGCGTGGCGCATCGGGGTGCGGATGCGGTGCACGCGCTTTCGAAGCTGTCGCAGGCGCCGCGCAACTGGTGGGTCTCGGCCGTGGCCCTCGCAAGCCGCTCGGCCGTCGTCTCGCGCCTGCTCTACCCGTTCCTCAAGCTCGGGCGGCGCATCGCGCTAACCGCGCTTCGGATCCCGCGCTTCTCGCAACGCGACCGGACTAGTCGCCCTCGCTAGGCACGGGCGCACCTTCTCCCGCGGCCGCCTTGTGCCCGCTGAAGCGAGCGGCGATCTTGCGGCCCAAGGTGTCGAGGTAGGTGTAGAGCACCGGCACCACGACCAGCGTCAACAGCGTCGAGGTGATGATTCCGCCGATCACCGCGCGTCCCATCGGGGCGTTCTGCTCGCCGCCGTCGGCCGAGCCGATGGCCATCGGCAGCATGCCGAAGATCATCGCCATGGTCGTCATCAGGATCGGCCTCAAGCGCACCTGGCCCGCGCCGAGGATCGCGTCGTGCCGGTTCTTGCCCTCGCGCAGCCCCTGGTTGGTGAAGTCCACCAGCAGGATCGCGTTCTTCGTCACCAGGCCCATCAGCATGATGATGCCGATGATGGAGAAGATGTTGAGCGTGGTCCCGGTGATGAGGAGGGCGAGGAACACGCCGATCAGCGTGAACGGCAGCGACGCCATGATGGCGAGCGGCTGCAGGAAGCTGCCGAACTGCGAGGCGAGGATGATGTAGATGAAGATCACCGCCATGCCGAGCGCGGCGAGCGCGGCGTTGAACGATTCCTCCATGTCCTGCTGCTGTCCCGCCACGTCGAAGCGGTAGCCCGGCGGCAGCTGGATCGTCTTCAGGACCTCCTGGGTTTCCTTTCCCACGTCGCCCGAGGGACGCCCCTCGACGTTCGCGTAGATGCCGATGCGCCGCTGCAGGTCCTGGCGCTTGATGATCTGCGGGCTGGTGGAGTTCTGGAACTCGACCACCTGGCGCAGCGCCACCAGCATGGGCGAGCCGTCCGGATTCACCTTCGAGCTCACCACATAGAGCTCGCCCAGGTCGGCGGTGATGCGCCGCCCCGACTGCGGCAGCTGCACGTTCACGTCGTAGTTCTGCCCGTCGGGCGCCAGCCAGTGGCTGATCACGTCGCCGGCGACGAACGGGCGCAGCGCAGCGCCGATCTGCTGCACCGTGAGGCCGACGTCGCTCGCCGCCACGTTGTCCACCTTGATCGTGATGGCGGGGTTGTTCGCCTTCAGGCTCGACTCGAGGTCGGTGATGCCCTTTATCTTGGCGAACTTCTCCAGGACGACGTTGCTGATGCGCTCCAGCTCGTCGTTGTTGGGTCCGAGCAGGTTGATCCAGATCGGGCGGTTGTACCCCACCGCGAGCTCGATGCCCGCGATGCGGCGGATCTTGTCGCGCACGGAGGCCTCGAAGTCCTTCTGCGACATGCGCTTCACCTTGTGGCGATCGGCGAGCCGCACCTCGACGCGCGCGACGTTGCGGCCCTCGCCCGTGCCGACGTTCGCGGTGACGAATTCGACTTCCTTGTATCCCTTGAGGATCTCCTCGACCTGGCGCGTCTTCGCGTCGGTATAGGCGAGGCTCGATCCCACCGGAGTCGTGAGCCGGAAGGACGTGCGGCCCTCGTCCGACTCGGGCACGAACTCGGTTCCCACCAGGGGCAGCACGAAGAAGCTGGCGATGAAGATCGCGAACGCCAGCGCCAGCACCTTCTTGCGGTTCCCGAGCGACCACTCGAGGAGCTTGCCGTACGTCACGTGCGCCCATTCGACGCCGTGCTCGATGCGATTCATCACCTTGCCCAGCCACGGCGCGCGCTTGAAGCGGCCCTCCTGCGGGTCTCGCCACACGGCGGAGAGCATCGGGTCGAGCGTGAAGCTCACGAAGAGCGACACCAGCACCGCGACCGCCACGGTGATGCCGAACTGGAAGAAGAACCTGCCGATGATTCCGGACATGAACGCGACCGGGACGAACACCGCGACGATCGCGAACGTGGTCGCCATCACCGCGAGCCCGATCTCCTCGGTGCCCTCGCGCGCCGCCGTAAAGTGGTCCTTGCCCATGCCGAGGTGGCGCACGATGTTCTCGCGCACCACGATGGCGTCGTCGATGAGCAGCCCGATGCACAGCGACAGCGCCATCAGGGTGAGGAAGTTCAGCGTGAAGCCGAACATGTACACCGCCATGAAGGTCGCTATCACCGAGATCGGGAGCGTGAGCCCCGTGATGATGGTGCTGCGCCACGAGTGCAGGAACAGGAACACGATGAAGATCGTGAGGAGCGCTCCCTCGACGATCGTCACCTTCACGCCGTTCAGCGCTTTCTCGATCCACTCCAC
>JBGOST010000172.1:0-5760 GCA_041476125.1 Usitatibacter sp.
CACACGGACTCATGGATGCGGCCCGCCACGCATTCACCATGGGGTTTGCGATGAGGGTCGTGATGTCGATGGTCGGTCCGGCGCTGGCGCTTCACCCCCGCCTGCCACAAGCGCCCCTGCGCGCGGCGTGGCTCTTGTTGACCATTGCGGTCGCCGTTCGCGTGGGAGCAGAGGTCTTGACGGACTTCGCATCTTCAGCGTATCTCGTCGCCGGACTCTCCGGCGTGTTCGCGCTGGCGGCGTTCCTCCTGTGGGCGCTGCCTCTCTGGACCTGCATCACGGCGCCGCCTCGATTTGGGCCGGCGGCGACGTCGAGTCGATGAGATCGCATGAGCGCGCGCTACGTCGTCCCTTGTCTTATTCCAGGAAGGACACACAATGAATC
Organism: Usitatibacter sp.; assembly: GCA_041476125.1. Classification (GTDB taxonomy): domain Bacteria; phylum Pseudomonadota; class Gammaproteobacteria; order Burkholderiales; family Usitatibacteraceae; genus Usitatibacter. The sequence continues at coordinate 386 of JBGOST010000172.1, forward strand.
CCCTCTCTGTCCGTCTGTCGCCTCCCGTCTTCTGTCTGGCGATCGGGATCGCGACACTCTTCAGCGGGTGCGCCCAGAAGCAGTCCCACGACTACGACGAGTCTACGATGGATCTCAAGCCGACGCCCGCCACGCTGACCAGCACGCGGCACGTCGGACCCTATTCCACGGGCAGCGCGTTGAGCAGCGTTCCCGCCATCAAACCTCTGGATCCGGCCCACGACAAGACGATCCAGCTCGACGTCGTCGATCGCGTCATCGAGATCGCACCCGGTGTGCGTTTCGCGGCGTGGACCTTCGGCGGCACCGTCCCCGGGCCGATCGTGCGCGCGCGAGTCGGAGATCGCATTCACTTCAGCATGACGAACCGCAGCGACGAAAGCATGCCCGGCGTCCCGTCGTTCGCCTCCCCCATGATGCACTCGATGGATTTTCACGCGGCGATGGTGTCGCCGCAGGACAAGTACCGCTCTATCGCCCCCGGACAAACAATTTCCTTCGACTTCACGCCCAACTACCCGGGCGTGTTCATGTACCACTGCGGAACGCCGATGATCCTCGAGCACATCGCCTCGGGAATGTACGGCGCGGTGGTGGTCGAGCCCCGCGAGGGCTACCCCACCAAGGCGGATCGCGAATACGTGGTGATCCAGAGCGAGTTCTACGCCAAGCCCGATCCGGGGAAGCGCAAGATCGATGGCGCCCCGCTCTATGTCCTCGACAGCCAGCGGCTGCGCGATTCACGCCCCTCGCACACGGTGTTCAACGGCGTGCACAACGGAATGGTGAAGGCTCCGCTGCCCGCGAAGCCCGGGGAGCGCGTGCGGCTGTTCCTGCTCAACGTCGGCCCGAGCAAGACCTCGAGCTTCCACGTGGTAGGGACCATCTTCGATCACGTCTGGTTCGAGGGCAACCCCGACAACCAGTTTCGCGGCATGCAGACGGTGCTGCTCGGCTCCTCGAACAGCGCCATCGTGGAATTCATGATTCCCGAGAAGGGCTCCTACATCATGGTGGACCACCACTTCGCCAACGCCTCCCAGGGCGCCATCGGACTCATCGATGCGGGCGGCAAAGCCGAAGAGCAGGAGCTCGAGCACCACAACATGCCCGCATCGGCCACGCCGACCGACCCCGAGGCGGTGCAGGGCAAGCTCGCATTCGAGAGCAAATGCCTCGCCTGCCATTCGATCGGCGGGGGCAAGAAGCTCGGTCCCGACCTCGCGGGCGTGACCAAGCGCCGCAGCGAATCGTGGCTTGCGCGCTGGCTCAAGGCGCCCGAGAAGATGCTCGAGACCGATGCCGATGCGAAGAAGCTGCTGAAGGAGTACAACAACCTGCCCATGCCCAACCAGAACCTGCCCGATTCCGAGATCCGCCAGTACCTGAAGTACTTCCGCTGGTACGACGAGCAAGGCGCCCATGCGCACTAGCGCAAGGCTCTGCGCGCGGGGTGCGCTTGCCGCGCTCCTTGCCGCGGCGTCGGCGCTCGCCTCCGCGTGCGGCTTCTGCGTCGAGGATCGGGTGGCCGCGGTCTACGACCACGAAGGGGTGGGAAGCGCGATCGCGCAGCGACAACACGTCGCGTTCTTCGCGCTCGAAGGTCCCCTTGCCTCGAACCCGGCGTCGCGGCGCGCCATCGTGGCCGCGCTCGAGTCGGCCGGCGCGTTGCCGGGCACGGCGCGGGTGGCGGTCGAGAACGCCGCGTGTTCCGCCGCCTACGATCCGCGGCGCACGTCGCTCGCCGAGCTCGCGAAGCGGGCCAACAAGCCGCTCGCCGCGCGCGGCCTCACCCTCGTCGTGCTGCGGATGATCGACGCGGGGGGAGCGCTCAAGGAGCCGCAGTGACCGCGATGCGCGCTGGAATCGCCAGCGTCGAGGAGTTCTACGCCCACGCGCTCGCCATCGAGCGCGAGGCGGCGGAGCGCTACGCGGAGCTCGAGGCGTACTTCGCCGCCCGCAACGAGGAAGTGCTGTCGGCGCTGTGCCGCAACCTCGCCTGCGCCGAGCGGGAGCACTTCGAGGAGCTCGGCCGCTCCTGCGCGAACCTCACCCTGCCGGCCATCTCCGCCGCCGACTACCAATGGCTGGGTGCCGGATCCCCCGAAGCCCCGACGCACGAGCTGCTCTATCGCGTGGCGACTCCCCGCCAATTGCTCGAGATCGCGCTCGCCGCGGAGCTGCGGGCGCGCGCCTTCTTCGTGTGGGTGACGCGTACCGCGCTGCTGCACGAAGTCCAGGAGCTCGCAAGCGTGATGGCCGCCGAAGAGCTCGAGCACGTGCAATGGGTGCGGCAGGCTCTCGAGTATCACGCTCCCGAAAGGCCCGACTGGGAAGAGATTCTCCTCGAAGGCATCGGACGAGGACCCGTGAAGCCCTGAAGGAAGCTTCAGGCGATGCAGTGCCAGCCCGCCAGCACCGCTTCGCGCAATCCGGGCAGCCTGGCGAGTCCCACGACGCCGAGGACGACGATCAGGGCGCCGGCCGCGCGGCGCAGCCACGGCAGACGGCGAAGGGCGAGCAGGCGCTGCGCTGCGATGCCCGCGGCGAGCAGGTTGGGAAGCGTCCCCAGCCCGAAGGCGAGCATGACCAGCGCTCCGCCCGCCGCGCTCCCGCTCGCGAAGGCGAGCACCAGCATGCTGTAGACGAGACCGCAAGGCACCCATCCCCACGCGAGTCCCGCAGCGAACGCCTTCGCGGTGGAATCGACGGGAAGGAGGCTCTGCGCGATGGGATGCACCAAGCGCCAGAGGCGCGCGCCCGCGGTTTCGAGCGCAAGGATCGAGCGCCCCCAGCCCGCCACATATAACCCGAGCAGCATCATGAAGACGTTGGCGAGCGCGAACATCGCGGTCTGCATGGCGAATACCGCGTCCGCCATGAGCGCGAGGCCGCCGGCCGCACCCACCGCGATTCCCGCCGCGACGTAGGAGGCGATTCGCCCGCCGTTGAACGCGAGCTGCCTGCCGAGCAGCGGGCCACGGGCTTGCAGCGACAAGGCGGCGACGATGCCGCCGCACATTCCCGCGCAGTGCACGCCGCCGAGCAGCCCAGCGGCGAAGGCCGCGGCGGCAAGCGCCTGCATCACATCACGCGCGAGAACTGGGAGCGCTGCTCGGATTGCCGCAGGTAGCGGTCGAAGACCATGCACACCGCGCGCACGAGGAGGCGCCCGCGCGGGGTCACGTGGATCCAGTCGCCGTCGAGCTCCACCAGGCCGTCGTCGGCGAGCCGGGCGAGCTGCTCCATTTCGGGGGCGAAATAGCGGTCGAAATCGAGCAGGTAGGCGATCGCGATCGATTCCTTCGAGAGCTGGAAATGGCACGCGAGGGCCTGGATCACCGCGCGGCGCGCGAGGTCGTCGGGCTTGAGCTCGATGCCGCGAAGGATGGGAAACTGGCCCTGGTCGAGCATCGCGTAGTACTCGTCGAGCCCTTTGACATTCTGGCAGTACGTGGGCCCGATCTTGCCGATGGCCGAGACGCCGAGTCCGACGAGGTCCTGCTCGCCGCCGGTCGAGTAGCCCTGGAAGTCGCGCGTGAGGCGTCCCTGGCGCTGCGCCACCGCGAGCTCGTCATAGGGCTTGGCGAAGTGGTCCATGCCGATATGCACGTATCCCGCCTCGGAGAGCCGGCGGATCGCGCTCACCATCAGCTCGAGCTTGAGCTCGGGGCGCGGCAGGTCGGCTTCGTGGATGCGCCGCTGCGGCTTGAAGACCGAGGGCAGGTGCGCGTAGGAATAGAGCGCGATGCGGTCGGGGTCGCATTCGAGCACGCGATCGAGCGTGCGCGAGAAGCCCTCGAGGGTCTGGCGCGGCAGCCCGAGGATCAAGTCCAGGTTGACCGACGTGAAGCCGTTGGCGCGCGCCGCATCGATGACGGGGCGCGTCTCCTCGACACTCTGCACCCGGTTCACCGCCTTTTGCACCTGCGCGTCGAAGTCCTGCACGCCCAGGCTGATGCGGTTGAATCCGAGGCGCGCGAGAGTGGCCACGCCCTGCGCGTCCACGCGGCGCGGATCGACCTCGATCGCGCGTTCCGCGGCGGGGTCGATCTCGAAGCGCGAGCCGATCGCCTCCACCAGCCTCGCGGCGTCCTCCTCGGGGAGGAACGTGGGCGTGCCTCCGCCCCAATGCATGCGCGCCACGCGCCGGTCCTGGCCCAGTGTTGCCGCCACCTGGTCGATTTCGCGCACGAGGTAGTCGACGTATTTGCGCGCGCGCGCCTTGTCGCGCGTCGCGATCTTGTTGCACGCGCAGTAGAAGCACAGCGTGTCGCAGAAGGGGACGTGGACGTATAATCCGAGGGGTCGGGCGAAGCCCCCGACGCGTCGGTTCTCGAGCCAGTGACGATAAGCCCTGCCGTCGAACGCTTCGACGAAGCGATCGGCGGTCGGATAGGATGTGTAGCGAGGCCCGTTGCCAGAGTATTTGCGCAGCAGCTGCGCATCGATGACAAGGGGGACATCCTGGATCGCGCTCGCAGGCGCCGAAGTTCGGATAGCGACATTCATTTCCGCACTATGCACGGCCGCCGTAGCCCGTTCTTGACGGGCGTCAACCCATGAACGCGCCGGCCGACGGCGAGGCCGGCCTCTCGTCGCGCCGGTTGCTGGTGTTGCTGGGGCCGCTCATCGTCCTGGGCGCCTTCACCGGGGCGCTGGCGCTCGTCGCCGCGATCGCCGGCTGGAATCGCGAGGAAATGCTGCTGGTCGCCGCGGGGGCGGGCGGTGTGGTGGTCTTTCCCGCGCTCTTCGTGATCTACCGGCAGGTCACCGAGCGCAGGGCCTCGCAGCACGCGCTCGCGAACGCGAAGGCGCGCGTGGGCGGCATCGTCGAGTCGGCGATGGACGCGATCATCACCGTCGACGAGGAGCAGCGCGTGGTCCAGTTCAACGCCGCGGCCGAGCACGCTTTCCGGCGGCCGCGCGGTGCGGTCATCGGACATCGCCTCGACCTGCTCATTCCCAAGCGCTTCCACGAAGCCCACCGCGCCCACATCGAGCGCTTCGGCAAGACCGCCGTCACCTCCCGCGGCATGGGCGCGCAGATGGTCCTCTACGGCCTGCGCTCCGACGGCGAGGAGTTCCCCATCGAGGCCTCGATCTCGCAGCACACCGAGGACGAGCGCAAGCTCTTCACGGTGATCCTGCGCGACGTGACCGAGCGCGTGCGCGCCGAGGAGCTCCTCGCGCGAAGCGAGGCGCGGCTGCGCGGCATCCTCGATTCCGCGATGGACGCGATCATCACGGTCGACGAGCGCCAGCACATCCTCCTCTTCAACGCCGCCGCCGAAGCGGTGTTCGGCTGCCCGCGGGAGCAGGCGATCGGGGCGCCGCTCGCCGATTTCATTCCGCAGCGATTCCGCGGAGCCCAC
>JBGOST010000173.1:0-5754 GCA_041476125.1 Usitatibacter sp.
CGTCATCCTCAACCTCAAGGGCGTGGTGATGAAGCTGCACAACCGCGCCGAGGCGAGCTTGAAGCTGAAGAAGGGCGCCGCGGGCCCGGTCACGGCCGCCGACATCGAGCAGACGCACGACGTCGAGATCATCAACCCCGACCACGTGATCGCGCATCTCACGCAGGGCGGCAAGATCGACATGACGATCAAGATCGAGAAGGGCCGCGGCTACGTGCCGGCGACCTCGCGCCGCCAGGACGACTCGCGCTCCATCGGCTCGATCCTGCTCGACGCCTCGTTCTCGCCGGTGCGCCGCGTGAGCTACCAGGTCGAAAGCGCCCGCGTCGAGCAGAGGACCGACCTCGACCGGCTCGTGATCGACATCGAGACCAACGGCATCATCGAGCCGGAGGAAGCGGTGCGCTATTCGGCGAGCGTGCTGGTCGACCAGCTCTCGGTATTCGCCTCGCTGCAGTCCACGAGCGAGGAGCGCGTCGAAAGCCAGCAGCCGCAGGTCGATCCGATCCTGCTGCAGCCGGTCGACGACCTCGAGCTCACGGTGCGTTCGGCCAACTGCCTCAAGGCCGAAAACATCTACTACATCGGGGACTTGATCCAGCGCACCGAGAACGAGCTGCTGAAGACGCCCAACCTGGGCCGCAAGTCGCTGAACGAGATCAAGGAAGTGCTCGCCTCGAAGGGCTTGACGCTCGGCATGAAGCTCGAGAACTGGCCGGTCGCGGGTCTCACGAAATAAGGAAACGAACATGCGTCACCGCCACGGCCTTCGCAAGCTCAACCGCACCAGCAGCCATCGCCTGGCGATGCTGCGCAACATGACCGTCTCGCTGCTCAAGCACGAGGCGATCAAGACCACGCTGCCGAAGGCGAAGGAGCTGCGCCGCGTGGCCGAGCCGATTATCACGCTGGGCAAGAGCCCCACGCTCGCCAACAGGCGCCTCGCCTTCAATCGCCTGCGCGACCGCGACATCGTCGTGAAGCTCTTCGACGAGCTGGGACCGCGCTACAAGGCGCGCAACGGCGGCTACCTGCGCATCCTGAAATTCGGCTTCCGCCAGGGCGACAACGCCCCCATGGCGCTGGTCGAGCTGCTCGATCGCCCCGAGCCGGTCGACGAGGCCGAGGAGAAGGGCGACAAGAAGGCCGCGAAGAAGGAAACGAAGAAGGAAACGAAGAAGGAGTCGCGCAAGGAAGCGAAAGCAGCCTGAAGCGCGCGCACGCGTTCTGCGTGAAAGGCCGGCCTCGCGCCGGCCTTTTCCTTTACTGCACGACGATGATGCGAAAGTCGTTCACGTTGGTGCGCGTGGGCCCGGTGACCACGAGGTCGTCCAGCGCCGAGAAGAATCCGTAGCCGTCGTTGTCCCCGAGCATCGCCTTCGCCGCGAGCCCCTTCGCCCTCGCGCGCCGCAGGGAGTCGGGCGTGACGATCGCCCCGGCGTTGTCCTCGCTGCCGTCGATGCCGTCGGTGTCGCACGCGAGCGCCCAGGTGCCCTCCAGGCCGTCGAGCGCGACGGCCAGCGAAAGCAGGAACTCGGTGCAGCGACCGCCGCGGCCCTTGCCGCGCAGCGTGACCGTGGTCTCGCCCCCGGAGATGAGCGCCACGGGCGGCTTCAGCGGCTGCGCGTGCAGCCGGACTTCGTGTGCCAGTGCGGCGTAGACCTTCGCTACCTCTCTCGCCTCGCCCGTCACGCTGTCGCCCAGCACCATTGGCGTCACACCCTGCTGCTGCACGAACGCCGCCGCCGCCATGAGGCTGCCATGCGCCGTGGCGATGACGCGATTCTCCACGCGTCCAAAGGAAGCGTCCCCCGGCTTGGGCGTTTCCGCGACGCGTCCTTCGACCCCTTGCCGCAAATGCGCCGCGACGCAAGCGGGCGGCTTAACGCCGAAGCGCTCGAGGATCTCGACGGCATCCCCGTAGGTCGACGGATCGGGCGCGCAGGGGCCCGAGGCGATGTGCGTGGGATCGTCGCCAGTCACGTCGGAGACGATGAGCGCGACGACGCGTGCGCGGGTCGCGAGCGCCAGCCGCCCGCCCTGGATCGCCGACAGGTGCTTGCGCACCGTGTTCATGTCCTGGATCGGCGCCCCGCTCGCGAGCAGGTCCTTCGTCACCGCCTTCAAGTCCTTCATCGGCACCGTCTCCACGGGTAGCGCGAGGAGCGACGAGCCGCCTCCCGACACGAGCACGAGGAGCAGGTCGCGCTCGCCGAGACCCCGCGCGAGAGCGAGGATTTCGCGCGCCGCCGCCTCGCCGCTCTCGTCGGGGACCGGGTGCCCGGCTTCGACGACGCGAATGCGCCGGGTAGGAAGCCCGTGGCCGTATCGTGTGATGACCACCCCCTCGAGCGGCCAGTCGCGCCAGTGATTCTCCACCGCGAGCGCCATGGAAGCCGCCGCCTTGCCGGCGCCGACCACGATCGTGCGCCCGTCCGTGGGAGGCGGGGGCAGGTGTGGGGGCACGATGCGCAGCGGATCGGCCGCGGCGAGCGCGGCCTGGAAGCTTCCGAGGAGAACCTCGCGGGCGTTCATGCGGGGATAATAGCGACAATCGAATCAACGGAGATCGTAAATGGCGAAATCGTTGGCCGCCGCGCGCGAGCGCGTGGGACCACCGCCTTTCTGGCAGCAGCTGCCCAAAGTCTTCACCTATCCCGCGAACTTCGATGCTTTGGTGAAGATCGTCTGCTTCGCGGTGGCTGCCGCGATCGCGTTGACCTTCTTTCCCCTGGGCGCCCTCTGGGCGGGCCTCATCTGGCTCGCTTTCCTTGCCTATTGCTTCGGGATCCTCGAGCGCACCGCGCGCGGCCACCTCACGGCCGCCGAGGTCTACATGAACGACCGGGTCAACAAGGACTACCGGCCGATCCTGCAGGTGGTGATCTTCATCATCTTCCTCGCGCTGGCGGGCGTGGTCGCCGTGATGGTCGGCCCGGTCGCGGGACAGGTGGCGTTCTTCGTCGTCTCGCTCGTCATTCCCGCCTCGATCATGGTGCTGGCGCTCGAGGAGCGGCTGGGCTCGGCGTTGAACCCGGTGCGCCTCGTCGCGACCATCGCCGGCATCGGCCTGCCGTACTTCGCCCTGTGCGCGTTCCTCTTCCTCCTCCTCGAGAGCTCGCAGTTCCTCGCCGACGCGCTGGACCACGTGCTCCCCGAGTGGCTGAGCCAGATCGTCGCCGGCATGATCTCGATGTACTTCACGGTGTCCATGTACTACCTCATGGGCTACGCGCTCTACCAGAACCACGAGGCGCTCGGCGTGGACGTGCAGGTGGATCCGGCTGTCGCGCAGCACGCGCTGCAGAAAGGAGCCAAGGGCGCGCCCGAGGTGCTGGGCCCGGAGACGCGCGCCCTCGTCGCCGACGGCAAGCTCGAGGAGGCCGCCACGCGCATCGAGAACCGCATGCGCCGGGAGTGGGAGAACAACAAGCTGCACGACCAGTACCAGAAGCTGCTGCTGCTCCAGGGGCAACCCAAGGCGATCTCGCGCCACGTGAACGAGTACGTGCCCAAGCTCATGCGCGAGAAGAAGGCGGCGCGCGCCGTCGAGGTCTACGAGGCGGCGCGCAAGGTCGTGCCCGACCTGCTCATCGCCGACTCGACGATCATCCTGCCGCTCGCCACCCAGGCCGCGCAATTGCGCCGCGATACCGCGGCATTCGACCTGCTCAAGGGATTCGACAAGCGCTTTCCCGACAGCCCCGAGATCCCCGGCGTCTATTTCCTTGCCGCGAAGCTCCTGCTCGAGAAGCACAACGACTACGCGATGGCGCAGAAGATCTTCCGGCACCTCGTGACGAAATTCCCGCAGCACGCGCTCGCCGCGGAGGCCACGCGCATGGCGGATGTGGCCGGCAAGATGGCCGCCTCCCCGGCGCGCTGACGCCTCAGGCGGGGCCGCTGTCCTTCGCCTTGGCGTGCGCGCTCGCCAGCGAGCGATAACGCTTCGCCTTCTTCAACCTCGCTTCGTCGCCCGGAGACTGCGCCAACGCGTGCGCGAGCGCTTCCCATAGCGCCGGCAGGCGCGGCTCCCCGGGCGCCTGCTTGAGGAGAGCCTCGGCGGCGCGCTCCGCTTCCTCGAGGTCGCCCGCGCGCGCGAGCGCAATCCCGATCGTGGCGAGCGTGCGCGCTTGCAGGCGCGGCTGCGGGCGGGCGCGGGACAAATAGTCGGCAAACACCTGTCGTTGGAACGAACGCAGCGCCGCGTCGGCCTTCGGCAACGCGAGGATCTTGTCCACCACGCGGTGGTAGTGCTCGGCGGCCGGATCGTGCTTCGCGACCGCGTACCACTGCCTCACGAGCTCGGCCTCGGCGGGGAATCGCTCCGCGAGCCGGGCGAATACCGTGCTGGCACCCTTGTAGTCCATCTTCGCGGCAAGCGCGCGCGCCTTCTCGTACTCGACCTTGTCGAACGCCTCCTGCTCGCGCTCCTCGTGGAACTGCTCCACGCGCTTGGCGCTGAAATGCTTCATGACGATCAATCCGAGCAGCGCGCCGCTCATGAGGCCGCCCGCGTGCGCCATGTAGCCGACGCCGCCGTGCTTGTCGAGCGCGTATTGCAGGAACTCCCAGGCGATCCAGACCGGCAATACGACGATGCCGCGCATCGGCTTGAAGCCGAACATGAAGAGCAGCCAGTAGAAGAAGTTGACCATGCGCAGGCCGAACACCACGGTGAAGAGCCCCATCAATCCCGAAATCGCACCCGAGGCGCCCACCGACGGCATCGTGCTTGCGGGATGGACGATCATGTGCAGCGCGTCGCCCGCCAGCCCCGTGGCGAGATAGAGCAGGAGGTACCAGAAGCTGCCCAGCGCGCTTTCCACGGCCACGCCCACGATGAAGAGGAACACCATGTTGCCCAGCAGGTGCGTGAGGTCGCCGTGCAGGAACATGCTCGTGAAAGCCGTGAGCAACCTGGGCTCGGCCGGCGTGAAGCCGTACTTTCGATAGGAGATCTCTCCCGCGAGCGCCTCGAAGCGAGCGCGGTCCTCCTTCCACTGCGCATGCCTAGGATGCTGCGGCGTCACCACACGGCCGGCGTGCAGCTCGCGCATGAACGCCTCGTCGGATTCCATGACGCGCACCAGGAGCCGCGGATCGGCGGACTCGATCTGCTTGGCGAGCTGGGGCTTGGCTGCGCGCAGTCGCGCGGCGAACGCCGGCAGCTCGAACGCGGGAAGCGAAGAGTCGAAGTAGGCCTGCAGCGCCTTCGCCTCGCGCGCCGCGTCCCCCGTCTGGTAGAGGAAGAAGACGAGGAAGTTGGCGAGGATGAGGGCGACCGTGACGGGGGGCGGGCGGCGCCAGTTCAGCCCCTCGACGACGGGAACGATCAGCATCCGTTCAGACCGCGGCCATCCTGCGTCGCGGCGGCGGTTCCAGAATGGGTTTCAGGAATTTTCCGGTGAAGCTCTCGGGCACCTGGATCACGTCTTCCGGCGTTCCCTCGGCGATCACGCGCCCGCCGCCATCGCCGCCCTCCGGGCCCAGGTCGATCACCCAGTCGGCGGTCTTGATGACGTCCAGGTTGTGCTCGATCACCACCACCGTGTTGCCATGGTCGCGCAGCCGGTGCAGCACTTTCAGCAGCAGGTCGATGTCGTGGAAATGCAGTCCCGTGGTCGGCTCGTCGAGGATGAAGAGCGTGCGTCCCGTGTCGCGCTTCGAGAGCTCGAGCGAGAGCTTCACGCGCTGCGCCTCTCCGCCGGAGAGCGTGGTGGCGCTCTGGCCGAGCTTGATGTAGCCCAGCCC
>JBGOST010000174.1:0-5725 GCA_041476125.1 Usitatibacter sp.
ATCGAGAACATTTCGCTCGAGGATGTGCGCAAGATCTACGAGGGGGCACATGCACGGTGGTCGGAGTTGGGCGGCCGTCAGGAGACGATCGAGCCCGTGATCCAGCCCATGGAGTCGGACATCACGCAGTTCTTCCTGGAACAGGTCATGAGCGGCACCCCCGTCCAGGCGCGGGTCTACACCGAGGCATCGGACTCGGCGGTGGTGGCGCGTGTTTCGGCGAACCCGTGGGCGCTGGGCTACATCTCGATGGCGTGGGCCGGTCACGGCGCGAAGCCGCTGCGGATTGCCTCGGTCACCGGGCTGCCGTACTTGATGCCCGATCCGGAGGCGGTCTACAAGGGGACGTATTCGCTGACGCGCCTGTACAACCTCTACGTGCGCACGACGGGTGCACGGCTTGCCAACGGCTTCATAACGTTCGTCACCAGCCGCGACGGACAGGCGCTGGTGCACGACGACGGGTTGGTACCGACGAGCGTTCCGGTTCGATTTGTTCGGCGCTCCCCGATGCAGAGCACTCACCGATAGGAGACGAGATCCGAACCCCATGACGACCCCCATCCCGATGCGCTTCCTCCTTCGCTCGATGGCCGTGGGACTGTGCCTGGCCTCGCTGTGCGCGGCCACGCCGCTGCGAGCCGACGCCTTGCGGGACGGCAAGACGGCGCTGCAGGCCGGCCGTCTCGACGAAGCACTGAAACTGTTCCAGCAGGCGGCCGGCGAGGGCAGTGCCGAAGGCCATGCCGGCGTCGGCCAGGTCTGGGTCAAGCGCCGCCAATACCCGAAAGCCATGGAGGCGTTCCAGACCGCGCAGAAGATCGATCCCAATCTCGCGCTCGCCTTCTACGGCCAGGGCCAGGTTTACATGCGCCAGGACCAGTGCGACCGGGCGGTGCCGCTGTTCCAGAAGGCCGCCGATCTCGACCGCAAGTTCCCCGACGCCCAGCTCGATCTGGCCGCCTGCCTGACCAACCAGAAGCAGTACGACCAGGCGGTCGCGGCCGCGACCCGCGGCCTGGGATGGGGCCCAAAATGGCGGCCCAAGTTCCTGGTCACGCTCGGCAACATCGAGATGGCGCGCGATTCCCTGCGCGACGCTGCGACCTACTTCACCCAGGCGCGCGAGGAAGCCCCCGACGACCCGCTCACCCACCGCGCGCTCGCCGACTTCTATGCCCGGCGCGGCACGTTCGAGCTCGCCTACCCCGAGTACCGGGCCGCGGCCGCGGTCGACTCGTCCGACGTGGAGCTGCGCTTCGCGCTCGGCCAGGCGCTCTACTTCGGGAAGCGCTACAGCGACGCGCTCGAGGAGTTTCGCCTCGTCGCTGCCCGCGACCCGGAGTTCGCGCCCGGGCAGCTGGCGCTGGGCAACCTGCTCTACCTCTCGGGCAAGGCCGACCCGCGCCGCTTCGCCGACCGATTCCCCGAGGCGCGGGGGCCGCTCGAGACATACACGCGGCTCATGCCCAACGATCCCAAGGGATGGAGCCTGCTCGGCCGCGACTACTACTACCTGAAGATGAAGGATGAGGCGCTCGCAGCCATCAACAAGGCCGAGCAGCTCGGCGACAAGGGCAAGGACATGTACACGATGCGGGCGAGGATCCATACCGACCGCCGGGAATACGACCTTGCCATGGCGGACTTCCAGCGCGGCGAGCCCGAATCCGAGGACATGCTGCGGCTGGCCCAGATCTTCGTGATTCAGAAGAACACGACGGCGGCGGATTCGATCTACCACGCGATCGTGGCCGTGGACTCGACGACGGCCAGCGCCCGCTTCGCCCTGACCGAGATGGGGAAGATGCGTTTCCGGGAGAAGGACTACCCACAGGCCATCGAGCTGCTCCGCCGGCGAATCACGCTTGACCCCACCGGCGACGAGGCTTACTACTATTTGGGCTTATCCTACAAGGAGTTGAAGCAGTACACTGAGGCGTTGGACGCGCTCCGGCAGGCGGCCGTGCTGGCCGACGCCAAGGCGGACCGGCACTTCTGGCTCGGGCTGCTCTACGCCCAGGTGGACTCGGTCGAGGCGGCTCGGCAGCAGATGCAGCGCGTGGTCGAGCTCGACACGACCGGTAGCCCGCAACGGGGCATCGCGTTGCGCCAACTGGGGTATTACAAGCTCCTGGGGAAGGATTACGGCGAAGCGGCCCGGCTCCTGGAGTCCGCCGCCGAGCTGATCAAGGATCCGCCCTCCTTGGGGCAGACCTGGGTCTGGATCGGACAGGGCTATCAGAACTCGGGCAACCGCGCGAAGGCGCGCGAAGCATACGATCGCGCGCTGCAGATCAATCCGAACGATACCGTGGCGCTGAAGAGCAAACAGAGCCTCGACAAGGGGGCTGCGAAGCCGGGAGGAACACCATGAAGGAGCGGCAGCTCGGAAACGTCACGATTCTCAGCCCCAGAGGCTACCTGACCGGGGGGGACGAAACCGATGAGCTGGATCAGAAGATCCAGTCGCTGAGCGAGTCGGGAAACAAGAACCTCGTCATCAATCTCGGCGAGACCCAGCATCTCAACTCGACGGCGCTCGGCGTGCTGATCAAGGCGCACACCAACTACGTCCGCCGCGGCGGCCAGGTGAAGCTGTGCTCGGTGGACAAGCGCATCGAGAACATCTTCGTGATCACGAAGCTGTCGCTGGTGTTCGACGTCTACCCGGGCGAGGAGCAGGCGATCGCCAGCTTCACGGAGCGCGAGTCGGTCTAGGACCGGAGACATCCGGCGTGCGCCGGGACTGGAATCACGAGGGGGCGGGATTGGCCGTCAAGCGAAAGTCGATTCAAAACGTCGTGGTGCTCTACCCGAAGGGAAACTTCTTCGGCGACACCGAGACCGATGATCTGCAGAAGGCGATCATGGACGAGGCGGCCGGCGGGAACACGCGGCTCGTCCTCAACATGGCCGAGTGTCAAGCGCTCAACTCGATCGCGATCGGGGCCCTGATGCGCGGCTACGCGAATTACAAGGCGCGTAGCGGCGAGATCAAGCTGTGCGGGCTCGGCAAGCGGCTCAAGGATTTGTTCACCATGACGAAGCTCATCATGGTGTTCGATCACCACGAGAGCGAAGACCAGGCGGTCGGGGCTTTCGGGGCATAGACAGGGGTTCACGGAAGACCCCGGACTCGTGGGCGGCCGGAACCGCCCGAATCAGTGAACCCGCCGGATCGTGGCGGGCGCCCGGCCTGCCGGGTCGCGCCACGCCGGTCAATGGAGGATGGAATCAGAATGAGCCGTTTCATCGTGCCAATTGGCTTCGTGCTGGCGTTGGCGATCTCGATCACGATCTACATGCAGCTGCCCAGGATCGGCCCGGTCGGCGAGCAGATGAACAAGGGCGGTCCGCTCGTGGCGGGGCTCATCCTGCTGCTCATCCTCCAGACGGCGTTCATCTTCGAGCGCATCTGGAGCCTTAAGAAGGCCCAGGGGCGCGGCTCCATGCCGGCGTTCCTGAACAGCGTACGCAAGTCCCTGCATGCCGGCGACGTCGACGGCGCCATCAAGCAGTGCGCCAAGCAGCGGGGATCGGCGGCCAACGTCATCCGCGCCGGCCTCGAACGCTACCAGCAGGTGCGGGCCGAAGGGGGCTCGAAGGAGAAGATCGTCTCCGAAACCCAGGCGGCGATCCAGGAGGCCAACGGCCTCGAGGTGCCGCTGCTCGAACGCAACCTGATCGCGCTCTCGACCATCGCCTCGATCGCCACCATGGTGGGCCTGCTCGGGACGGTCATCGGCATGATCCGCTCGTTCGCCGCGCTCGGCCACACCGGCGCCGTGGACGCCTCCAAGCTCGCGGTCGGCATCTCGGAGGCGCTCATCAACACCGCCGGCGGCCTGCTCGTGGCGATCGCGGGCATCGTGGCGTACAACGTGTTCGTGACCCGTGTGGACAACTTCAATTACATGATGGACGAGGCGTCATACGAGGCGGTCCAGTTGCTGTCCGCGTCCACCGGCGAGAGGAAGTAGGGGAGTCCGATGCTCAAGAAAAAGCGCCGCATCGGCATCAGCATCGACATGACGCCGATGGTGGACGTCGCGTTCCTGCTGCTCATCTTCTTCATGTGCACGACCCAGTTCAAGCCGCCGGAGAAGGACAAGATCGCGCTGCCCGAGTCCAATTCCGAGGCCAAGGCCCCGGAGTCGGACATCATCATCCTCTCGGTCACCAAGACCCCTTCCGTACGGTTGATCTACCGGGAGCGCGGCGAGGAGAAGCAGCAGGAGATCCTGCCCGAGGCCGTGAAGACCGACCTCGCCAGCTGGCTCAAGGCGGCGCGCAGCGCGAATCCGGCCGCGCGCATGATCGTCAAGATGGACAAGGAGGCGCCCTACGGCATCATGGCCGACATGATGACCGCGCTGCAGGACGCCAAGGCGCCCCGGTTCAACGTGCAGACCGAGCTGGCCACTTCGGGCGGGCTCTTCAAGAAGACGCCCGCGCCCGGCAAGCCATAGCCGGCCCGTCCAGGAGGTAGTGTTCCATGGGTGCAGTAGACACCCCCCAGAGAGACCGAGGCGGCAAGAAAAAGAAGGGCGCCCACCGGCCCAAGCGGCGCGTCGGGATCCGTATCGACATGACGCCCATGGTGGACGTGGCGTTCCTGCTGCTCATCTTCTTCATGGTGACCACCGTGTTCCGGACCCCGCAGGCGCTCGAGATCAACCTGCCCCCGGACCCGAACGCCAAGATCGAGGTGAACCAGGAGAACGTGCTCACGATCACCGTCCTGCCCGACCAGCGGAGCTACTGGAGGCACTCGAAGGATCCGTGGGTGCGGACCGACGTCAACAAGCTCGCCGACGTGTTCAAGTCCTACAAGGGCAACGACAAGATCATCGTGATCATCAAGATCGACCGTGAGGCCAAGTTCGATTACATGGTCCACATCATCGACGAGCTGGATCTGGCGAAGATGACCCGGTTCTCCCTCGCGACGCTGACGCCGGAAGAGAAGGGAGAGGTCGAGAAACTATGACGACCATCTCGCTCTACCAGTTCATGCCCTACGGGGCGCCCGAGCTCAAGGAGGTCGCGCGCAAGTACATGGTGCGCTCGGTCATCGTCGCGAGCTCGATCTGGACCATCGTGTACTTGCTCTCGTTCGGGACCAGCGAGTTGCTCCGGCACCGCCCGCATGAAACCAGCGTGATCATCGTGCCCTACCGTGAGCTGGCGGCACCACCCCCGCTCACGCAGGACGCGCCGCCCCCCCAGATCAACGTGACCCAGCCAGTGGCGCCCCCCACTGCCGCGGTACCGATCCCGGTGCCTGAGGCCGAGGCGCCGCCCGAGCAGACCATCGCCTCGCAGCAGGACATTGCCCAGACCACACCCAGCGTGGCGACGGGCGAGGGGAGCGACATCGTGGTCGCGCCGCCCGGGGATGACGAGCTGCCGAGGTTCGGGGAGTACGTGTACGTCGAGGAGCTGCCCGAAGCCATCACCAAGGCGCAACCCGTTTACCCGGACCTCGCCCGGGAGGCGGGGGTGGACGGCACGGTGATGGTCCAGGCGCTGGTCGGCAAAGACGGCAAGGTCAAGGACACGCGCATCGTGAAGTCGATCGCCATGCTGGACGGAGCGGCCGTGGCCGCGGTCAAGCAGTGGGTGTTCAAACCCGCGCTCTCGAACAACAAACCCGTCGCGGTGTGGGTCGCCGTGCCGGTGAAGTTCTCACTGCACTAGACGCACAGGCGCACGGAGCGTC
>JBGOST010000175.1:0-5724 GCA_041476125.1 Usitatibacter sp.
ACCGAAATCTCGTAATCGATACCGATCAGCGTCTTCACGAGCACCCCGCCGCCGACCATTTGCGCCGTGAGGTAGAACGTCGACACCGTGATGGTGGAAAGCGCCATCACCGTCTTCACGGTCTTGGGATTGTTGCGAAAGGCGAGGATGTCGCCCATCGTGTACTTGCCGATGTTTCGGCACGGCTCGGCGATGACCAGGAGCACGGTGATGTAGGCGACCAGCCAGCCCACCGAATACATGAAGCCGTCGTAGCCATAGAGCGAGATCAACCCGGCAATGCCGAGGAAGGACGCCGCCGACAAATAGTCGCCGGCGATCGCCCAGCCGTTCTGCAGTCCCGAGACGCTGCCCCCGGCGGCATAGAAATCGGCCACGGTCTTCACCTTCTTCGCCGCGACATACGTGACATACATGGTCAGGGCGATGATGGCGGCGAATACGCCGAAGGTCAGGAACTGGTACTTCGAGGACACCGCGGTCTGCGCCAGCGCGGGGCCCGAGGCCAGCAGCAACGCGGCCGCCGGCAGGAGGTATTTCCTGGCGATGGTCATGTCGGGCTCCCGATGTCGCGCGCGTCCCTTGCGATTTCGTCGGCCATCGCGTCGAACTGCGCCGCCTTCACCGAGTAGAACCACGCGATACCCCACGCCACCAGGAACTGCGACAGGGCAAAGACGAGCCCCACGTTGACGGGTCCCCACAGCTTGATCCGGTAGGTATCGACGAACCATGCCGCCCCGATCGGCAACAGGAAGTAGTAGACCACCGAGAACACCATCAGCCCCCAGAGGAATGCGGTCTTCTTCGCGTGCAGCTTCTGGAAGCGCGGATCGGCTTCGATTTTCGACCATTGGATGGCAGGCGTACTCATGGCGTGGTTCCCCCAAGGAAGTTCGTGATTCAGTGGTGATTTCAGGCCCCGATACTTGGAGACGCAAGGGAGTGGTCGTCCGCCAGCCGCAACTGGAGCTTGCGCGCCTGGCGCATCGACTCCTTGAGAATACGCCGCTGCGTTTCGCTTAGCGAGTCCGGGTCGACGTGGTTGTGAATCGGACACCGCTGCCGCGCCAGATCATCCTGGTGCCGCAGTCGCAATGACTGCATGAACAGGAACGCATCGATCCATGCCTGGATCGCGGCGCTCTCGAGCTTGAGCGCCGCGCCGGCTGCGCGCAGGCGCTCGAGCGTGCCGGTGTGGCTAACGCCCGTCTTCAATGCGTAGACGCGCGCGGCATCGACGAACGGCGTGATGCCGTTGACTTTCAGGTCGAGCGTATGCGGATGCTCGCCGCCCGCGGTGAGGATGAAGTCGCGCACCAGCCCGAGCGGTGGCTGGTTGTCCAGCGCGTTCTGGGTCATCTGCACCAGGAAGCGGCCGTTGCCCGTCGCATAACCGCCGAGCCATTCGCGCAGCTTGACGGCCAGGCGCACCGCGCCGCATATCGGCCTGAAATCGAAGAAGATCGTCGCATTGAGCAAGGCGTCCGGATCGCCCACGTCGATCCAGTCGGCGAAGCGGTGCTGCCACTCCGGCAGGCTCAGGCAGAGCTTCGGATTGCTCGCCATGATTCCGCCGCGGCAAAGCGAAAAGCCCGCCGCCGCCAGCGCCTCGTTGATGCGCCTCGCCGCCGGCAGGATGACCGCCCGCACCTCGTCGGCGGGAAGGTCGGGGCAGTGAAAGACGATCCCGTTGTCCTGGTCGGTGCAGAGCGTCTGCTCGCACCGGCCCTCGCTGCCCATCGCGATCCAGCAAATTTCGATGTGCCCGAAAGCCTCGGGCGGCATTTCGCGCGCCACGAGCTGCCGCGTGAGCGCGTCGTTCATGAGCGTGACGATGAAGGTGATGCGCGCGGCGCCGGCGTCCTGCTCGAGCATCCCGTGCGCGACGTCGTGAATGAAGGCCCCGAAGCGGCGCAGGTCTTCTTCGGTGCGGGTGGCCCGAAGCACGCGGCCCGCCTGGCGCAGGTCCGCCCCGAGACGCCACGACACGTCGCGATCCGAGACCACGCCGGCGAGCTTTCCATCCTCCACCATCACGACGTGGTGGATGCCGCGGACCATCATCTCCAGTGCCGCGTCGTACGCGCTCGCATGCGCCGGCAGCGTCACGGGGCCGGCGCTCATGACACTCGCGATCGGCTCGTCCCAGCGGGTCTCCGGCAGCGCCACGAGATCGAGCGCGTCATTCAGCGTGAGGATTCCCGCGGGAACGCGGTCGGGCCCGGCGACGATGATCGCGCCGACGCCCTCCCTGCGCATGGTTCCCAGGGCGGCGCGTATCGGCGTGTCCGGCGGGCAGGACACGGGGCCGCGGCGCACCAGGCGGGCCAGCGGATCGCCCAGCGGGTCAATACTTGATGCGAGCATAGTAGGTCCTCTGCGCTGCTTCCCGTGCATCCTTGAGCGTCCTCACGCCGCGCTCGGCCAGTATCGGCAGCAGCTTCAGGAAGGATTCGCCGGTCACCAGGGCATCGCCAAGCGCGGTATGCCGGCCCACCACGTGGACTCCGAGGCGCGCGGCGAGCGCCTCGAGGCTGTGCGTCTCCTGGTTGGGATGCGCCGCAGCCGAAAGCAGCAGGGTATCCAGCACCGGCTGCGAGAACCGGATTCCGGTCGCGGCTTCCTTGACCTGCAGGAAGCGCATGTCGAACGCGGCGTTGTGCGCCACCAGCACGGTGTCCTCGCAAAATCGAGCGAAGGCCGGCAACACTTCGGCGATGCGCGGCTGGCCTTCGAGCATCGCGCGATCGATGCCGTGCACCGCCTTCGACTCCGGGGATACGGACCGCTGGGGATCGACCAGCTGGTCGAACAGCTCGTTGGGCAGCATTCGGCCGTTGACGATTCGCACCGCGCCAATGGCGATGATTTCGTCGCCCGCGGCGGGATCGAGGCCCGTGGTCTCGGTATCGAACACGGTGAAGGTGAGCTCGGCGAGCGCCCGCTCGTCGAGTTGCGCATTCTGGCCGGACTGCTGGAACAGGTCGAAATCGTAGAATTCCGGCCTGCCCTCCGCGACCGGGGCCGTCGCGGCGGCCGGCTGCGCTGCGGGCTGGGCAGCGGGAAGCAGCATGCGATAGCGCGAGGTTCCCGAGCCCCGGTCATGCTGGTACCAGCTTTCCCCACCGTGCCGCTGCGAAAGCTCGCGCAGGCTCAGGCGGCTCTCCTGGCCCGAAGCGCTGAAGGGCTCGGTCTCCCACTCGGAGAGGGCCTCGACCTCGATCTCGGGTCCCGACCAGACCACGTCCAGGTGCACCATTCGCCCCGCGCGCTCGAGCGCCAGGCCGATATCCGTGACCGCGCAGCGGCCCTGGACCCGGCTCGCGATGTGTGAAAGGGCCTGCAGCAGCGCATAGCTGTCGACGTTGAGCCAGAGCGCCTCCTCGAGCGCAGCGCACGATACGGTGAGCCCGAGCTGCTGCCCGATGCGGCGCTGCGCGGCCTGCACCAGGTCGAGGGCGAGGACTTCTTCCAGCGCCAGCTGGGTCTTGAGGTCATCGCCCGAATCTCCCACGGCCGCGCTCACCCGCTCGCTCAAGGTGCGCGCCTCGTCGCTCACGATCTTCAGGAATTGCCGCTGCCGCGCCGCATCCATCTCCTCGTGCAGGAGCATGGTCTCGGCCGCGGCGCGGATGCTTGCGAGCGACGAACGGCTGCCTTCGGTGAGCGAGTGCAACACCGCGTCGCGCCGGTAACCGGCCTGCATCTCGCGCGTCACGTCCTCGAGCGTGAGCACATAACCGGTGATTTCCCTTGCGCTCCCCGCCTGGGCGCCGAGCACCGGGGCCATTCTCGCGCGGATCAGCTGGCCGGACCGGGTTGCGGTGACGAGGTTCACCACCGGAGCACTATCGGCCCGGCGAACCCGCGTGCGCAGCGCATCGAGCGCGTGGCCGATGTGATTGCGCTCGATCACCGCGAAGATCGAGCGGCCCAACCCGACCAGGCTGTCGGTCATCCGGTCCGCGCCCAGGAACAGCTGCTTGGCACGCTGGTTGTAGAGGAGGATGCGACCCTCTATGTTGCAGACCATGACGCTCTGCGTGAGCTCCGACATCAGTGCCGCGAGCCGGTTCTTCTCTTCCTGGAGGCGCTCCGTGGCAGCGCCCACGCGCACCGCCACTTCCCGCTCGAGCGCGCCGTGGCGCGCCGCGAATTCGTTGATCGCCTCGGTGAGCGAGCGCATCTCGGCGCCGCCCCGCGGGGTGATGCGGTGCTCGGTGTTCGTGCCCAGGATGAGCCGCGCTTCCTCCCCGAGGCGCTGCGGCGCGCCGATCAGGGTCTGCACCAGCAGGTGCGTTGCGATCCCGAGGATGGCCAGGGTCAGCAGCGCAAGCGCAATGGCCGTGGCCGAATGTGCGTCCAACACCTCGGCAACCACGCTGCGCTCCGCGTCGTTCAGGTCGCTCCACAGGCCCACGCCGAAGAGCAGCACGACCCCGGCAAAAGTCGCGGCTGCGCCGAACACCCACAGCGCGAGCCTTGCCCGGCCGCTCATCCCGGCGCGCCCAGCAGCGCCCGGACCTGCTCGAGCAGGTCCTTGGTGGCGAAGGGCTTCACGAGATACGCGTCGGCCCCCAGCGCCATGCCCTTGCTGATCTCGGACTGGCGGCCCTTGGCGGTGAGCATCACGATCCGGATGTGCTTCCACTGCGCGTTCTCGCGGATCTTCTGGCACACCTCGAAACCGTTCCTGAGGGGCATCATCACATCGAGCAGCACCAGGTCGGGGAGGAACTCGCCGACCTCCCGCAGGGCCTCCTCGCCGTTGTGCGCGATGCGCAACTCGTAGCCCGCCTGCTGCAGCAGGAACTCGATCGAGGCGACGATGTTCGCCTCGTCCTCGGCGATCAGGATCTTCTTGGCCATGAGCTCGCGACCATTATCCCGTCTCGCTTGCGGGAGTGTTTGACGCACCGCAGCACGGGGTGCTAGCGTGGGCTCACCCCCCTACCGCCGAATCCATGAGCGCCGTCCTCTCGCATCCGATATCCACCCCGAGCGTCGCCGACCGCGGCGCCGTCGACATCCTCGGCGACTACTGGCCCGGCATCCAGATCTACTACCCGCCGGTCAAGTACGCGCCTTCGCTCGGCATCTACGAGGACCTCGAGCAGGCCGCGCAGCGCTTCCGCAAGCACGGCTGGAACACCAAGGCGCACACGCTTCTCTTCGACCTGGAGGACGGCTGCCGCCAGAAGGAGATGAGCCGCGAGCTGCTGCGCCGGGAGCTGCCCGGGCTGCCGCGCAAGAAGGAAGTGCAGATCGCGGTGCGCATCAACCCCTTCCGAACCGAGGAATACGAGAAGGACCTGCAGTTGGTGCGCGACCTCGCGGACCACTTCGACGTCGTGATGCTCGCCAAGGCGGGCGAAGCTTACGGCTCTCCCGAGATCCGCGACCTGTCGGCGGTCCTCGTGGGCCTGAACCACAAGATCACGATCCAGCCGATCATCGAGCACCCCAAGTCGCTCAAGATCGCGCCGGACCTCATGCAGTACTCGACGGTGAAGCACGTGGTCTTCGGCATCCACGACTTCTCCAAGGCGATGGGCATCCACATCACCCCGCGCAACTGGACCGAGGAGCTCAAGTTCTACCTGCACGACATCCTCTTCGAGGCGCGCATCGCCGGCAAGGGGGTGATCGGCGGGGTGGAGACGCTGATCGGCCAGTCGACGATGCCCGAGGATTTCGTCGAGCCCGACGACGTGCGCCGCT
>JBGOST010000176.1:0-5697 GCA_041476125.1 Usitatibacter sp.
TCGACCTGGTGAAGGAAGGGCGCGCCCAGGCTTGCGTGAGCGCCGGCAATACCGGCGCGCTCATGGGAACGGCGAAGTTCGTCCTGAAAACACTGCCCGGCATCGATCGCCCTGCGATCTGCGCGGTCCTGCCAACCCGTGTCGGCCAGGTCTACGCCCTGGATCTGGGCGCGAACGCCGACTGCACGCCGGAGCACCTGCTGCAATTCGCCATCATGGGCGCCACACTGGTGAAGGCGGTCGAGGGCAAGGCCAATCCGACCGTGGGGCTGCTCAACATCGGCTCCGAGGAAATCAAAGGCAACGAAGTCGTGAAGAAGGCCGGCGAGCTGCTGCGCGCGAGCGCGGTGAATTTCCACGGCAACGTGGAGGGCGACGACATCTACAAGGGCACGACCGACGTGGTGGTGTGCGACGGGTTCGCCGGCAACGTGGCGCTCAAGACCTCCGAGGGCCTCGCCAAGATGCTCGGTGATTTCCTCAAGGAGGAATACACCCGCAATGTCTTTTCGCGGCTGGCGGCGCTCGTGTCGTATCCGGTGATCAAGCGCTTCCGGCGTCGCGTCGACCATCGGCGCTACAACGGCGCCGCACTCCTCGGCCTGCGCGGAATCGTCGTGAAGAGCCACGGCAGCGCCGATCGGCTCGCCTTCGCCACGGCGCTCGCGCGCGCCGCCAACGAAGCGAGCCACGGCCTGCTGGAGCGCATCGGCGAGGAGGTCGCGCGCGTGCACGCGCTGGCGCCCCCCGCGGCGGCCGGGAGCGGCGCATGACGTTCTCGCGCATCACCGGCACCGGCAGCTACCTGCCGGCGAAGGTCCTCACCAATCGCGACCTCGAGTCGCTGGTGGACACGACCGACGAATGGATCGTCTCGCGCACCGGCATCCGCCAGCGCCACATCGCCGCCGAGGGCGAATTCACGAGCGACCTCGCGCTGCACGCTTGCAGCGCCGCGCTCGCCGCCGCGGGGCGCGCGGCCGGGGACGTCGACCTCATCGTGCTGGCGACCTCCACTCCCGACATGGTCTTCCCGTCGAGCGCCTGCCTGCTGCAGGCGAAGCTCGGCGTGAGGCGCGGCGCGGCCTTCGACGTGCAGGCGGTGTGCTCGGGATTCGTCTACGCGCTCGCCACGGCCGATCTCTTCATCCGCGCCGGAGGCCACCGCTGCGCGCTCGTGGTGGGCGCGGAAGTGTTCTCGCGCATCCTCGACTGGAAGGACCGCGGCACCTGCGTGCTGTTCGGGGACGGCGCCGGCGCCGTGGTCCTCGAGCCATCGGACACGCCGGGTGTGTTGTCGAGCCACCTGCGCGCCGACGGCAGCTACGCCTCGATCCTCAATACGCCCGGCCACGTCTGCGGCGGGGCGATCCAGGGCGATCCGACGCTCAAGATGGACGGCGGCGCGGTGTTCAAGCTCGCGGTGCGCGTGCTCGAGGAGAGCGCGCACGAGGCCCTCGAGGCGAACGGCATGAAGGTGAGCGACATCGACATCTACATTCCGCACCAGGCCAACGTGCGCATCATCTCGCACGTGGCGAAGAAGCTCGGCCTGCCGGATGCGAAGTGCATCGTGACGGTTGATCGCCACGCCAACACTTCGGCCGCCTCCGTTCCCATCGCGCTCGACGTCGCCGTGCGCGACGGCCGCGTGCGTCCCGGCCACATTGTCCTGTTGCAGGGCGTGGGCGGCGGCTTCACGTGGGGCTCGGTGCTCCTCAAGTATTGATCGATCTCATGTCACTCGCGATAGTGTTTCCAGGCCAAGGCTCGCAATCCGTCGGAATGATGCAGGGGTTCGCGGACCTCGCGATCGTCGAGCAGACCTTCCTCGAGGCGAACGCCATCCTCGGCGACGATCTCTGGTCGATGGTGCGCTCAGGCCCGCCGGAGGCGCTCAACCAGACCGTGAACACGCAGCCCGTGATGCTCGTGGCGGGTGTCGCGTGCTGGCGCGCGTGGCGCGAGCGCCAGGGGCCGCTGCCCGCATGGTTCGCCGGCCACAGCCTCGGCGAATATTCCGCGCTGGTCGCCGCCGAGTCGCTGCGCTTCGAGGACGCGCTGCCGCTGGTGCGCTTCCGCGCGCAGGCGATGCAGGAGGCGGTGCCCGAAGGCACGGGCGGCATCGCAGCGATCCTGGGCCTGGACGAGGACGCGCTGCGCGCGGTATGCGCCGAGGCCTCGCAAGGCGAGGTGCTCGAGCCCGCCAACCTGAACTCCCCCGGCCAGGTCGTGATCGCGGGCCATCGCCAGGCGGTCGAGCGCGGCATGGCGCTCGCCAAGCAGAAGGGCGCGAAGCGCGCCGTGATGTTGCCGATGAGCGCGCCGTCGCACTGCAGCCTGATGAGGCCCGCGGCCGAGCGCCTGCGCGAGCGATTGCAGGCGGTCGAGGTGCGCAAGCCCATCGTCCCGGTGATCCACAACCGCTCGGTCGCCTCGTACGACGACCCCGCGCGCATTCGCGAGGCGCTGGTCGAGCAGCTCTGCAACCCGGTGCGTTGGATCGAGACCGTGCAGCTCCTCGGGCACAAGGGTGTAAAGCGGATCGTCGAATGCGGGCCCGGCAAGGTTCTCACGGGCCTGTCCAAGCGCATCGTCCCCGACATCGAATGCATCGCGATTCAAGACTCGGCCGCGTTGGCGGCCGCCACCGTACAGTCCTAGGAAGAAAATGCTCGACGCACAAGTGGCAATCGTGACCGGCGCCTCGCGCGGCATCGGCGAAGGCATCCTGCAGGCTCTGGCGAAGTCGGGTGCCACGGTGATCGGCACCGCGACTTCCGAGAAGGGCGCGGAGGGCGTCTCGAAGGCGCTCGCCGACCTCGGCGCCAAGGGCGCCGGCCGGGTGCTCGACGTGCGCGACTCGGCGCAGTGCGCCGCACTCGTCGAAAAAGTCCAGGAAGAATTCGGCCCTGTCACGATCCTCGTCAACAACGCCGGGGCCACGCGCGACAACCTGCTCGCGCGCATGAAGGACGAGGAGTGGGACGACATCCAGGCGATCAACCTGAAGTCGGTATTCGTCCTCTCGCGCGCGGTGCTGCGCGGCATGATGAAAGCGCGTTCGGGCCGCATCGTGAACGTGACCTCGGTGGTGGGATTCATGGGCAACGCCGGCCAGGCCAACTACGCCGCGGCAAAGGCGGGGATCGTCGGGTTCTCCAAGTCGCTCGCGAGGGAAGTCGGCAGCCGCAACATCACGGTGAACTGCGTGGCGCCCGGTTTCATCGAGACCGACATGACCCGCGCCCTCGCCGCGGAGCCGGTGAAGAAGCTGGTCGAGAACGTGCCGCTGGGTCGCCTCGGCCGGGTGGAGGACGTGGCGCAGGCGGTGCTCTTCCTGTGCTCGCCCGCCGCCGGCTACATCACCGGCGCCACGCTGCATGTCAACGGCGGAATGCTGATGGATTGAACGGCTTTCGCAAGCCGGGATCAAAAGGGGCGCATGCTAGAATTACGCGCTTTTTTTTGAAGTGCAGTCAAACCATGGAAACTGAAAGCTCTTGGAGGAAGTCGATGGACAACATTGAAGCCCGAGTGAAGAAGATCGTCGCCGAGCAATTGGGTGTTGCGGAGGCCGACATCAAGAACGACTCCTCGTTCGTCGACGACCTGGGCGCCGATTCCCTCGACAACGTCGAGCTCGTGATGGCCCTCGAGGAGGAGTTCGAGTGCGAGATCCCCGACGAGGAAGCCGAGAAGATCACCAACGTCCAGCAGGCCGTCGACTACGTCAAGGGCCACGCCAAGCAGTAATGCCAACCGCCCCCGCTTAAGGTGGGGACTCCCGAATGTCGAAGCGCAAAGTCGTCGTAACCGGTCTCGGGATCGTGTCGCCGGTGGGAATCGGCGTGCCGCAGGCCTGGGACAACCTCCTCAACGGCCGAAGCGGCGTGGGCCCGATCACGAAGTTCGACGCCTCGCTGCTCCCGACGCGCATCGCCGCGGAGGTGAAAGGCTTCACCTCGGCCGACTGGATGCCGCTCAAGGAGACGCGCCGCTCCGATCTCTTCATCCATTACGGATTGGCCGCAACCAAGCTCGCGCTCGAGGATGCCGGATTCGTCATCGACGAATCGAACGCCGAACGCGTCGGCGTCAACGTCGGCTCGGGCATCGGCGGGCTGCCGATGATCGAGGACAACATCCGCGAGATGATCGCCAAGGGGCCGCGGCGCCTGTCGCCTTTCTTCGTCCCCGGCACCATCATCAACATGGTGGCGGGGATGATCTCGATCCAGTTCAAGGCCAAGGGCCCCAACGTCTCCATGGTCTCGGCGTGCACCACGAGCACGCATTGCATCGGAGACGCCGGCCGCATGATCGAGTACGGCGACGCCGACGTGATGATCGCGGGCGGCGCCGAGGCGTGCGTCAACCTGTCGGGCGTGGGCGGCTTCTGCGCCTGCAAGGCGCTGTCCGAGCGCAACGACGATCCTCCAACCGCCTCGCGTCCGTTCGACAAGGACCGCGACGGCTTCGTGCTGGGGGAGGGCGCGGGCATCCTCATCCTGGAAGAGCTCGAGCATGCGAAGAAGCGCGGCGCGCGAGTCTACGCGGAGCTCTCGGGCATGGGCATGAGCGCCGACGCGAACCACATCACGGCGCCGAACATGGACGGCCCCCGCCGCGCGATGCTGGCTGCGCTGAAGAATGCGGGAATGAACGCGAGCGACGTGCAATACGTCAATGCGCATGGCACCTCGACCCCGCTGGGAGACGCCAACGAGACCGCGGCGCTGAAGGCGGCGTTCGGCGACCACGCCTACCGGCTCGCGGTCAATTCGACCAAGTCGATGCATGGCCACCTTCTGGGCGCGGCCGGCGGCGTCGAGGCGGTGATCACGACGCTCGCCATCCACCACCAGATCTCGCCGCCCACGATCAACATCCTCACGCCCGACCCGGCTTGCGACCTGGACTACGTCGCGAACACCGCGCGCGAGATGAAGATCGAGGCCGCGCTCTCGAACTCCTTCGGCTTCGGCGGCACCAACGGCTCGCTCGTGTTGCGCAGATTCCACTGAGCGCGCGGTCATTGCCTGGGTGAAGAAGGACGATGCGCAAGACGCTTAGGCGCCTCTTCATCGCGCTCTTCGTGCTTGCCGCGCTCGCGGCCGCGTGGCTCATCCATTTCGCCGCCACCCCCGTGACGCTCGCGCAGTCGCCCTACGAATTCAC
The DNA here is from genome assembly GCA_041476125.1 of Usitatibacter sp. Taxonomy (GTDB): domain Bacteria; phylum Pseudomonadota; class Gammaproteobacteria; order Burkholderiales; family Usitatibacteraceae; genus Usitatibacter. Next base: position 5,182 of record JBGOST010000176.1, read on the forward strand.
GGTGCATCCGGGCTCGGGACTCAAGGCCGTGGCGCGCCAGCTCGCCGCCGACGGCGTGTTCCTCGAGGCGGAGAGCTTCTGGGTCCTCGGGCGCCTCATGGGCAAGGCACGCACCATCCAGGCGGGAACCTACCGCATCGACAAGCCCCTCACGCCGCTGGAAATCCTCGACAAGCTCGCGCGCGGCGACGTGGTGTTGCTCGACATGCTCTTCGTCGAAGGCACCACATACAAGCAATGGATGGCGCAGCTCGCGAGCCATCCGCGGGTGCGCCAGACGCTCGCCGGGAAGACCGAGGCGGAGTCGCGCTCCCTCATCGGCATCGACCAGCCCCTCGAAGGATGGTTCTTCCCCGACACCTACCGCTTCGCTCCCGGCACCAGCGACGCCGACATCCTGAGGCGCGCCCACGCCGCGATGAAGAAGCGCCTGGCTGAAGCGTGGGCGGCGAAGAGCCCCGGCGTGCCGCTGAAGACGCCCTACGAGGCGCTCATCCTCGCCTCGATCGTGGAGAA
>JBGOST010000177.1:0-5626 GCA_041476125.1 Usitatibacter sp.
CACCAGCAGCGACTCGTCGTCGCCGAGGCGCTTGAGTGTCGCGAGAATCGCGTCGAAGCACTCCCAGTTGCGCGCCGCCCGTCCGATGCCGCCATAGAACACGAGCTCGGCGGGATTTTCCGCGACCTCGGGGTCGAGGTTGTTCTGGATCATCCGGTAGGGCGCCTCGGTGAGCCAGCTGCGGCAGGCGAGGGTGGAGCCGCGCGGCGAGCGGATGATGCGCGAGGCGTCTCCGATTCGGCGGTGGGTCATGGCGATCTCGTATCGGGTCGTTCGCCTATTATGCGGCCAGGCCGGGGTTCACCGGCGGCGCGCGCGAACGGCGCTGCACGCGATTGCGATGAGGATCACGGCAACAATCACCTGCACCACCCACGGGGCGAAGAGCATTGTTCTCCCTCCGCGCCCTGCAATCCTAATCCTTGCGCGGCAATATATGATGTCGGCCAATTCCCCACCGTCGGGTGTTGCGTTGACGATTCGGTCCCGATTGCTGCCGCTGGTCGCGGGTGCGCTGTTGCCGTTGATCGTGGTCGGGGCCTGCCGTTGATCTGGCTCATCGTGCTGGTCGCGGTCGTCTGGGCGGTGCTGATGCCGCCCCTCTTCACCGACGGCGCGTGCACGGCGGAGTTCGAAGCGACGACGCAGCGCGTCGAGGGCGACCGCAAGCGGCTTGCGTCGAGCGCCCTTGCCGGCGCCTATTGGCGCGAAATGCAGGTGCGCCATTCGGTTCTGTCCAACGAGCAATGCCGCCGCGCCAAGCCGCGGGTGCTGCAGGCTTGCGGCGACGGCCCTCTCGTGGTCGCGTTGGTTCCGGTTCGAAATACCATCTGCAGCCTGTATCGCGACGACAAGGTGACGATCTACCTCCAGTACGACAATCGCGACCGGCTCGCGCGCATGCAGATGGAGATGAAGCCCTACCGGTCCTTGCCGATCTTCGGCACGACCCTGCACTGGGCGCGATGACGACGATCGACCTCGAGCGCTACTTCGAGCGCATCGGCTTCCGCGGGGCGCCTGCAGCGAACCTCGAAGTGCTGCAGCGGCTGCACGCGCTTCATCCCGAGAAGATCCCATTCGAGAACCTCTCGCCGTTCCTCGGCGAGGCCGTCAAGCTCGACCCGGCGTCGCTCGAAGACAAGCTCGTGCGCGGGGAACGCGGCGGGTGGTGCTTCGAGCACAACCTGCTTTTCTCCTATGTGTTGCTCGCGATCGGATTCGATGTGACGCGGCTGGCGGCACGGGTGCGATGGAACGTCGCCGCCGGCGTGACGACGGCCCGCAGCCACATGCTGATGCTCATCAGGCTGGGGGACATCGACTACATCGCCGATGTGGGATTCGGCGGTCTCACGCTCACCGCTGCGTTGCGGCTGGCAACCGGTGTGGAACAGCAGACGCCCCTCGAGCCGCACCGGATCTCGGCGGCAAACGGCGGCTACATCCTGGAGGCGAAAGTCGGCGGCGCATGGCAGGCGCTGTACACATTCGACCTCGCCGAGCAGCACCTGGTCGACTACGAGGTGAGCAACTGGTACCTCGCGAACCATCCGCAGTCGCAATTCGTCACCGGGATTCTTGCCGCGAGGACGGCGGCAGATCGCCGCTATGCGTTGCGCAACACGCGCTTGGCCGTCCACCACGCGGGCGGCGAGACCGAGCGGCGAATCCTCACTTGCGTGGACGAGTACCGCGCCACGCTGGAGGAGACGTTCCGGATTCGCCTGCCGCAGACCTCGCTGCTCGACACGAAGATCGCGCAGATGATCGCGGCCAATCCTGCGGCCTAGCGGTCGCCGCGGGCCATCGCTTTCTGTTTCCACAGCTCCCACGGGCGATCGATCGTGCCGCGGTTGGTGACGGTGGCGCGCTTGCCCTCTTCGTCGCTCAGGAACTCGATGGGACCCTCGAGCTGCCCGGCGAGGGACTGCAGCCGCGCGTTGATCTGCGTGTAGATCGAGCGAAACACCGCTTCCTGCAGGCTATCGCCGACGACGGTCATGCCGTGGCCGCGCATGAGCACGCAGGCGCACGTGCCGAGGCTCTTCGCCAGCTCCTTGCCCAGGTGGCCGTCGCGAATGAGGAGGTCGTTCTCGGGAAGCACCTTGCGGATGTCGAATACCGGCACCCCGCTCCAGAGAAACGACGCCATGTGGTAAATGGGTCGCATCTTGCCGCGGGTGACGGCGAAGGGAATCACCGAGTCGGAATGGCTGTGCACCACGGCCATCACGTCGGGGCGCTGCCGATAGACCTCGCCGTGGATGTAACGCTCGAGGTAGCCCTTGCGGTCGTCGCGGACGGGCTCGCTGTCCGGTCCATGCTCCATGATGTCGGCGACGGTGACGAGCGGCGGGGCGACCGAGCGCGACATGAAGAAGTGGCCCGGCGTGTGATCGCTGCGCACGCTCACGTGTCCGTAGCCGTCGAGCACGCCTTCCATGGCGAGGATGCGGTTGGCGGCGACGAGATCGATGAGCAGGTCGGGATTGGCAGCGAGGCTGGGCTTGCGGTTGGGCATGTGCGCGTCCTTCCAGGTCGTGCGGGCATTATCTCGCGGGCGTAGGATAGCGCGTGGCCATTCGCATCGTTCGCCTCGGCACGCCGCTTGCCGCCGCAGAGGGAGTCCGGCTCGGGACCGTGAGGCGGCCGCCGCGCGGAGTGAAGAAGGCCGACTACGCGCGGCGCGATTACTTCGACGCGTGGTTGCCGGAGCTCTCGCGAAGCGCCGCGAGGCTTCTCGATGCGCTTGCGCGTCTTTCGCGTGACGCCAATTTCGCGGTCGGATGCTACGGCGAGAATTACCAGCGCTGCCACCGCTCGATTCTCGAGCAGCTCCTGCTCGAGCACGGCGCGGACGTGGCGGCGAACCGGTCCTGATGTGGCGCTACCTGCCGCGGACGAACAGCCGGCTGCTGGCGGTGGCGGTCGCGTTGCTCGCGGCGTTCTACGCGGTGCTCGCCGGGGGATTCGCGCTGAGCCTCATGCGGCAGCCGGTCGGACTCCTCCTCGCGCCGCTCTTCGCGCTGCTCGCGTGGGGCATGTGGAGCCTCACGCGCTTCGCGCGCTGGGTCACGGTCATCTGGCTTTGGGTGATGGTCCTGGTCCTGCCCGTGGGCGTGTTCACCTCGAGCGCGGAGTCGCAGCCGCCGGGCGGCTCGCCTTACTGGGGCTCGCTCCTCGCGGGAATCACGCCGCTCGTCGTGCTCGGGCTATTCTTCATCTATGTCCTCGGCAAGCACAAGCGCGAATTCAAGTGGCCGTGATTAACCCTCTCCCCACCCCTCTCCCAAGGCAGAGGGAGCACCCATGGCCGAAGCCACGAAGTTGCTGATCGACCGGATCCTCGCTTCGGTCGAGCGCACCCCCGACGCGCCGGCGATGATCTGGAATGATCGTCCCGTGAGCTATCGCCTGCTGCTCGCGTATCTCTCGAACGCGGTGCGCTACCTCCATCGCCAGGGCATCACTCCCGGGCTTAGGGTCGGGCTCGAGATGAGACAGGGGCCGCTGCACCTGGTTACGCTGCTGGCGCTGGCGCGCCTTGGCGCGGTCATCGTGCCGTTGTTTTCTTCCGCCAGGACCGAGCGCAAGGAGGCCGTGTTTCGCGATTTCGCCATCCGCGCCGTCGTGACCGACCGCATGGGGCAGGCACCCGACGGATGCCGCGTCGTCGTGGTGCAATCGCTCGCGGCGAAAGGCGACGAGGCCGCGCTCGACCTTTCGGGCTTCACGCCGGAGGCGGCGACCCCGATGCGCATCGGCCTGACCTCGGGAACGGCGGGGCCGCGCAAGGGCATCCTGCTCACCCACGGAAGCTTCGTGCAGCGCCTCGGCCGCCGCTCTTACGGCGACGCTGACTTGCCGCGCGTCATTCCGCCCACGCTCCACGTGACCTCCGCGCTGCAGCTCGCCTCATACGCCCTGTGCGCGGGCGGCACGGTCGTATTCCCTCCCCGCTATGACGGCGCCGATTTCGTGGCGGCGATCCGGCGTCATGGCGTGACGCACGTGACCCTGCCGCCGCTGCACCTGTCGTTGATATTGGACGAGCTGCCCCAGGACCACGCACCGCTTTCCTCGCTCAGCCACGTGCGCCTGCAAGGCGGAATGCCGTCGGCGGCGCTCATCGAGCGCTTGCGCCGCCGCTTCTCGCCGCACGTTTACGTGCCTTACTCGACCACGGAGGTGGGGGTCATCACCATGGCCACGCCCGAAACGCTCGCCCTCGCGCCCCAGTCGTCGGGACGCGTGACGCCCGGCGCGCGCATCGAGATCGTCGACGAGGAAGGGCGCGCGCTCGCGCCCGGGGTGTCGGGAGAAATTCGCGTGCAAGTGGACGGAATGCCGTCGGGCTATGCGGGCCCGGACCAGGGCACGCCGCCCCGATTTCGCGGCGGCTGGTTCTATCCCCAGGATCGCGGCCGCATGAGCCCCGAGGGCCTGCTCTTCGTCGAGGGCCGCGCCGACGACATCATCAACCTCGGGGGCCGCAAGCTTTCGCCCCGCATCGCCGAGGCGCTGCTCGAGGATTTTCCCGGCGTGCGCGAGGCCGCGGTCTACGCATTCGAGGAGGCGGGCGAGGCGCGGATCGCCGCCGCCATCGTCGCTTCCGGCGACCTCGACTGGAAGGCGCTCGACCGGCACGCGCGCGGCGCGCTCGAGGTTCTCGCGCCGGCCTGTTATCACGCGGTCGACGCGCTGCCCCGCAATTCCGCCGGCAAGCTCCTGCGCAAGGAGCTGGCGAAGAAATAAGAGGGTCAGACTCGAATATTCACGATGCTGCTGATCGATCGAATCCTCGGCTGGTTCGAGCGCAGACCCGAAGCGCCGGCGCTGGTGTGGAACGACCAGCCGGTGAGCTACCGCCTGCTGCTCGCGTACCTTTCGAACACCGTGCGCCATCTCCACGGCCAGGGCATCGGCCCCGGGCTCACGGTGGGACTCGCGATGAACCAGGGGCCGATGCATCTCCTCGCGCTCCTTGCGCTCGCGCGCCTGGGCGCGCTCATCGTGCCGGTGTCGCCTCTCCTGCGGCCCGACGACCGGACGGTGCTCTTTCGCAAGTTCGCCATCGGCACCGTGGTGACCGATGACGCACGCAAGGCCGTCGAAGGGACGCGGACGATCTTGATGCCTCTCATGCGCGCCCATGGCGACGAAGCCGCACTCGACGTCTCGGGGTTCACGCCCAACGAGACCACGCCGATGCGCATTTCGCTCACTTCCGGAACCACCGGCGCTCCCAAGGGCGTGCTCCAGACCCACGGGTCGTTCGTCTTGCGCCTCGATCGGACCGAGTGCGATGTGGTCGAACTGCCGCGCGTGCTGCCGCCCAACCTGCACATCACCACGGCGCTCTGCCTTGCGTTGCACGCGCTTTGCAAGGGCGGCACGATCGTGTTTCCCCGCGGCTACGACAGCGCGCCGTTCTTCGATGCCGTCCGGAGGCATCGAGTCACTCACATTGGATTGCCGCCCGCGAACCTGGCCCCGTGGTTGCCGACCTTGCCCGACGGGCCGGGATTTCCCATGATTCGGCACCTGCGGCTCATCGGCAGCACGCCGTCAACGGTGTTCCTGGAGCTCGCGCGGCGGCGCATCTCCCCGCACCTTTTCCTCC
>JBGOST010000178.1:0-5606 GCA_041476125.1 Usitatibacter sp.
CACGGCCAGATGCCCGAGCGGGACCTCGAGCGCGTGATGCGCGACTTCTACCACCAGCGCTCCAACGTGCTGCTGTGCTCGACCATCATCGAGACCGGCATCGACGTGCCGTCGGCCAACACCATCCTCATCCACCGCGCCGACAAGTTCGGCCTGGCCCAGCTGCACCAGCTGCGCGGGCGCGTCGGGCGATCGCACCACCAGGCGTACGCGTACTTGCTGACGCCTCCCGAGGACGCGCTGTCCGCGGCGGCGAAGAAGCGCCTCGAGGCGATCCAGATGATGGAAGACCTGGGCGCGGGCTTCTACCTCGCGATGCACGACCTCGAGATCCGCGGCGCCGGGGAAGTGCTCGGCGAATCGCAATCAGGCGGGATTCACGACGTCGGCTTCACGCTCTACACGGAGATGCTCGAGCACGCGGTGCGATCCCTCAAGGCCGGGCGCGAGCCCGACCTCTCGCGCCCGCTCAACATCGCGACCGAAGTGAACCTCCACGCGCCGGCACTGCTGCCGGAAAACTATTGCGGCGACGTGCACGAGCGCCTCGTGCTCTACAAGCGCCTCGCCAACTGCACGACCGACGCGGAGCTGGAGAAACTCACCGAGGAGCTCGTCGATCGCTTCGGTCCCCTGCCCGATGCCGCGCGCGTCCTGCTCGAGTGCCATCGGCTGCGGGTGCAGGGCGCCCCGCTCGGCGTGCAGAAGATCGACGCCTCGGCGAGCGCGATCGTGGTCCAATTCATCCCGCAGCCGCCGGTCGATCCGAAGCGCGTGCTGGCCCTGGTGCAGTCGAGCCGCATCTACCGGCTGCCCGGCCCGGATCGCGTGAGGATCGAGATGAAGCACGAAGACATGAAGCAACGGTCGAACGAAGTCCGGCAGTTCCTCAAGAAACTGGCTTGAAAAGAGTTTGCAAATGAAGCCAAGACAGATGAAGACGATCCTGCGCCTGGCAAGCATCGCTCTGGCGTGCGCTTTCAGCGCACCCGCTCCGGGGATGGATGTCGATACGACCTGGGACAAGGCCGTGGTGTTTGTTCCGGGGAGCGTCGGGAAGACAACGCCCGACAAGGTGGCGGTGAACAATCCGCTGCCGGTTGTCATTTACCTGCACGGCTGCACCGGCATCAACCCCAGGCATGACGAGGGGTGGGGAGATTTCATCAGGGGGCTCGGCTATGTAGCAGTCTTGCCGGACAGCATGGCGCGACCAGGGCGCAGGTCCAATTGCGATGCAAAGACAAAGAGCGGCGGCTACTTCCTGCAAGCCAACGAAATGCGGCTGGAGGAGATTGGCTACGCGCTCGAACAGGTCAAGAAGAGCGCCTGGGCCGACACGAACAATGTCTATCTGATGGGGCACAGCGAAGGCGGCACAGCCGCTGCGCGCACCAAGCTGGCTGGCTTCCGGGGCATCATCATTTCAGGATGGACTTGCACCGACAAGTTCGGCAAACGCAAGAAGGCTCGTCAGGTGTTGTTCTCCGGGTCTCAACATGGCACCTACGGGCAGCAGGAGGCGCGCGATGCGCTCGCACAGTTTCTCAAGGAAAATCTTTCACTGAAATGAACTTGATAGTCCAAGGCGAGGAAGTCAAGACGCCGGATCTCAAGGCGCTGCACCGGATTGCCCGCGGCAGGGACATCGAGCGCGTTTCCGACGATGCGTTTCGCATCACCCATGCGGATCCCGCATCGAGGAAGGAGGTGGCCGCCCATTGCGCGACGGAGAAGCTCGACTTCGGGTTCGTCGCGGAAGGAAGGACGCTCGCCGATTTCGCGCTCCTCGCGATGGACATGGACTCGACCCTGATCTCGATCGAGTGCATCGACGAGATCGCCGATTTCGCGGGGAGGAAGGCCGAAGTCGCCGCGGTGACGGCGGCCGCGATGCGCGGGGAGATCGATTGGCCGGAGAGCCTGCGCCGGCGCGTGGCCGCGTTGAAGGGGCTCGAGGAGTCTTCGCTGGAACGCGTCTACTCCGAGCGGCTGCGCTTCAACAAGGGGGCCGAGAAGCTGCTCGCGGCGGCGAAGCGCCGCGACGTGAAGACGCTCCTCGTCTCGGGAGGCTTCACCTATTTCACCGATCGCGTGCGCGAGCGGCTCGGCTTCGACTACGCGTTCTCCAACAAGCTCGTGATCGAGGGCTCGCGCCTGGCGGGGCAAGTCACCGGAGCGCTGGTCGACGCGAAGGGCAAGGCCGCGCACCTCGCGCGGCTGAAAAGAGCGCTCGGCATCCCGCGCGAGCGCGTCATCGCGATCGGCGACGGGGCGAACGACCTCGCCATGCTCGGCGAAGCGGGAACGAGCGTCGCATATCACGCCAAACCCGTTGTCAGGGAAAGCGCCGACTACGCCCTCGACTACGCCGGGCTCGACGGATTGCTGAACCTGTTTCCCGAATGAATAAGAGGGTCAGACTCCAATATTCGTATCGACCTGAATTGCGAATATTGGAGTCTGACCCTCTTATTCATTTCCTCGGCAGCGGGAAGTAGACGTACGGCGGCTGCGGCACGTTGGAGCGCTCGCGGTCGCGCAGGGTATCGAGATCCTGGGGCTTGTCCCACCAGGTGGCGCGGTTCTTCCTCTGCTGCTCGACGATCTGGGGATTCTTCTCGAGGAATTCGCGGATGAAGCGCGTCACATCGGATTCGTAGTTTCGAATCGTCATACAAGCATTTGATTTGTAGTCATTTTATCACTGATAATGAGGTGTTTGCCGGCGTGAGGGCGCCCTGCGACAGATGATACGCTTCACCTATCCCAAGTCGTTCCTGTCCTTGCTGCTGATCGGCTTCTCGCTGGTCGCGGCACCCCTCGTCTTTGCGCTCTTCTCCAACGTGCTCGCCTTCGAGCGCCTCGCCGCGCTCTCCGAGCAGGCGGTCCATTCCGCGGTGCGGGTCACGCAGGCGAGCCGCTCGCTCCTGGGGGTGATCACCTCGCTCGAGCGTTCCGCTCGCCAGTACGCGGTGGCGGGCGAGGTCACGTTCCTCGAGGCGTACCGCTCCAACCGCGGCTCCTTCCAGGCCATCACGCGGCAGCTCGATGCGATGGCGCTTTCGGATAGCCAGCGCGCCGAGGTCGAGGCGATCCAGCGGTACGAGGATTCGATCCACCAGCTCATCACCCGCATCGGGCCCGTGCCCGAGCTCTCGCGGCGCCTGCCGCGCGAGTTCGCGGCCCTTGCCGAGCGCGGCCAGGCGCTGGTACAGCTCGGCGACCAGGTGATCGACGAAGGCATCGAGCAGCTGCGCACGCAGGCGGTGCAATCGCGCAACAGCGTCTTCTGGCTGATGATCGCGTTGATCCCCACCGCGCTCATCCTCATCGCGTCCTTCACCTACCTCATCGCGCGCCCCATCTCGCAGGTGAGCGAGAGCATCCGCGGGCTGGGCGAGGGGCAATTCGCCAAGCCGATCGCGATCGAGGGCCCGGAGGACATGGTGCGGCTCGGGGCGCAGCTCGATTGGCTGCGCGAGCGCCTCGTCACCCTCGAGGCGCAGAAGACGCGCTTCCTGCAGCACATCTCGCATGAGTTGAAGACCCCGCTCACGGCGCTGCGCGAAGGCTCCGACCTGCTCTACTCGGGCGTGGTGGGCAACCTCAACGCCGAGCAGCGCGAGATCGCGCGCATCCTGCAGGAGAACTCCATCGAGCTGAGGAAGCTGATCGAGGGGCTGCTCAACTACAGCGCGGTGCACGCGCAGGCCTCGTACCTCGACGCGAAGATCGTCCAGCTTCGCGACGTCGTGCGGCGCGTGATGAACGACCGCAAGCTGCCGATCGTCGCCAAGGGGATCCGCATCGAGTTGAACTGCGAGCACGTGACCGCGTATTGCGACGAGGAGAAGATCCGCGTCGTGCTCGACAACCTGCTCTCCAACGCGGTCAAGTATTCGCCCGAGCGCGGCCTCATATCGATCAAGCTCTACAAGGAAAGCGGGGATGCGGTGTTCGAGGTGCTCGACGAAGGGCCGGGAATCCCGCCCAGCGAGCGCGAGAGGATCTTCGAGATCTTCTACCGGGGAGCGGATACGCCGGTGGCGGCGATCAAGGGCAGTGGCCTGGGGCTGTCGATCGTCAAGGACTACGTGAACCTGCACAAGGGCCGGATCGAAGTGCTCGAAGGCCCCGGCGCGCATTTCCGCATTCGCTTCCCGCGCAAAAAGGCCGATTCGGACAAAGTGGCGGCGGCATGACGCTGTCCCGGAGCCTCTGGGCCCTCTGCACGATCGCCGCGCTCGCCGCGTGCTCGATCGACCCGCTCTCGCAGGCGCCCGCGCCGACATCCGTGGCCACCGCCACCTCGAAATCGAGCGCCGCGGAGCTCATCGCCTATCTCGCGCGCATCCGCAACCTGGGCGAAAGCGCGCTCGTCGCGGAGGCGGCGCGGCAGAAGCGCGAGGCGAGCGACCTGGCGCGCGTGAAGGCCGCGCTCGCCCTTTCCCTCACGGCGCAGTCGGAGGAGGGCGACATCCTCGCCCTCGTCGAGGGGCCGGCCCGAAAAGAAAACATCGACGCCGACGTGCGCGCCATGGCAAGCTTCGTGCAAGCGCTAGCAACCGAGCGCCGCCGCCTCAAGGAAAGCGCGGCGGCGGCCGCAGTCCGCCTACGCGACGAACGCCGCGCCCACGAGGCGCAGAAGCAGCGCGCAGAGACGCTGCAGCAGAAGCTCGACGCACTGACGGAGCTCGAGAAGAGCCTTTCCGACCGACAGGTACCGAGCCGCTGATGGCGAAACAGGGAAAAGCATCGCTGTTGCTGGTCGACGACGACCCGGACCTGCTCCGGCTGCTCGCCATCCGCCTCAAGGCCAACGGCTACGACGTGACCGCGGTGGAAAGCGGGCAGCGCGCGCTCGCCTCGATCGCCGCGTCGCGTCCCGATCTCGTCCTCACCGACTTGCGCATGGATGCCATGGATGGGATGGCCCTCTTTCAGGAAATCCAGGCGAGCTATCCGGGATTGCCGGTGATCATCCTCACCGCGCACGGCACCATTCCCGACGCGGTCGCGGCCGTGAAGAAGGGCATCTTCGGCTACCTCACCAAGCCATACGATGCCGAGGAGCTCCTGCACCACATCCAGCGCGCGCTCACGCTGCACGGCGGGTCCGCATCGATGCAAGCCGGCGTGGGACAGCTGTGGCGCGAGGACATCGTCACCCGGTCATCGCTGATGGAGGACCTTCTCGCAAAAGCCCAGCGTGTCGCCGCCGGAGACGCGAGCATCCTCATCCAGGGCGAGAGCGGCAGCGGCAAGGAGCTGCTCGCGCGCGCCATCCATCGCGCGAGCCCCAGGGCGAACCAGCCGTTCGTCGCCATCAACTGCGGCGCCATCCCCGAGACGCTCCTCGAGAGCGAGCTCTTCGGGCACATGAAGGGCTCGTTCACCGGCGCGATCGCCGACCAGCGCGGGCTCTTCGTCGCCGCCGACAAGGGGACGCTCTTCCTCGACGAGATCGGCGACATGCCGTTGCCGCTGCAGGTGCTCGTCGAGTACCCGTGGCCGGGGTCCGGGCGCCAGCTCCGGAACCTGATCGAGAGCATGGTGGTGCTGGCGCCCGGGCGGGAGATCGGCGCCGCCGACATCCCGCGCGA
>JBGOST010000179.1:0-5600 GCA_041476125.1 Usitatibacter sp.
CCGTCACAACCAGCCGCGGCGGCGTGGCGCGCCATGCACCTCGCGTATGGCGACACGCTGCGCGAGCGTTTCGATGCGCGCCATCTTTCCATTGCGCGCGATCGCTCGAGCGCCCGGCGCTTGAAGGTGGGCTACCTCTGCCTCGACACGCATCTGGCGACCGGGCGTTTCCTCTGGCCCGTGCTGGAGCATTTCGATGTTGCGGCGTTCGAGGTCTACGCCTACTGGTGCCATTCGGCGGTCACGCCCGCGCACGAGGCGCGCTATCCGAAGGTGGCGCATCGCTCGATCATGGGTCTTGGCGACGACGAGGTCGTGGCGGCCGTTCTGCGCGACGGCATCGACATCCTGGTGGACATCGCGGGCCACGGTGCGGGCAACGCGTTGCCGGCGTTGGCGCAACGTCCCGCGCCCGTGCAGCTCACCTGGCTCGACTATCTTGCGACCACCGGGCTGGAGACCGTCGATTTCCGCATCACCGATCCGATCGCGGATCCGCCGGGAGCCGAAAGCGCGCATGTCGAGGCTCTCGCGCGCCTGCCGTCGGTCGCGTGGTGCTATCGCCCCCATTGGGAGTCTCCGGCGCGGCCTCGCCCCGCGCGCAGCTCGCGCGAAGTGATCTTCGGGTCGGTCTGCGTTCCGCTCAAGCTGAGCGATCCGCTCCTCGAGACGTGGGCGCAGCTCTTGTCGCGCGTGGAGGGCAGCAGGCTGCGATTGCTGGGAATCCCCGAGGGACGCGCGCGCGAACGCATCGTCGCGTGCTTTGCCGCGGGGGGGATCGACCCCAAGCGCCTCGAGATTCACCCGCGTCTCGAGCAACAACCGTTTTTCGAAGCCCTCGCGGACCTCGATGTCGTCCTCGACAGCTTCCCCTTCAGCGGGGCGACATCGACGCTCGATGCGCTGTGGCAGGGCGCGCCGGTCGTGACGCTGGCGGGAGCGCTCGCCCATGGCCGATCTTCGGCGAGCATCCTTTCCGCCTTGGGCAGGATGCAGTGGATCGCGGCATCGCGATCCCGCTACGTGGAGATCGCGGCCGAGCTCGCCTCGGATCCCGCGCAAAGAGCCGCGCAGCACGCGACTCTGCGGGCCGACCTGCAACGCTCGACGCTTTGCGACGGGGTGGGATTCGCGCGCGCGATGGAGGCCGTCTATCGCGAGAAGTGGATCGAGTGGATCGCCGCTTCCGCCTCGGTAGATGCGAGCGCGCGACCCACGGCCCGCGCGGACGCGCTTCTCGTCGCGACACCTGATGTATCGACGCAAGGGGAAGCACTATCCGCGACCTGTCGCGGGCTTCTCGATGTCCTTCCCTCGCACCGCGCGACGTCGACTCTCTTCTGGAGGGAGGTTGGAGCCCTTGCGCAGCGCCGCGAGCCCGCCGCCTCGGCGCGCGTGCGCCTTGCCGATCATGTCGACATGGTGCCGCTCACCGCCGATGACGCCGGCGCGAGGACGCGACTCGCAGAAGGGCGCGCGCCGTGGGTCCTCGTAACCGCACCCGCCTACTACTTGCCTGAAACGCTCGAGGGTTCCATTCCCGCCGATCTCCTGGATCGTCACGATGCGCTGGCGCCCTTCGGCGCGGACGCGCTCGTCAATGGAAACCTCGCCTGCGCGGGCCGCGGTCATGCGAGCGGATTGACGGTCGTGCCGGGTGACGACGGGCGTCTCTTCGTCAATGCATGGATCCCCAACCGAATGGGCGTGTGTGTGGCGCTGTCGGGGCCGTGCATCCTGGTGCGCCGCGAGCTCATCGAACGTGCCGCGCCGTCGTGGCGAAGCGTAGAGCGCGAGGTCGATTTCCGCTTCGGGCTCGTCGCGTGGAGTCATGAGCTGTTTCGCAGCGGGGCTCGGCTCGGCGTGGCCTGCGCGCTCGCGATGGCGGATCGCACGCGCATGCTCGACCTCGTCGCGGAGAGCGATGCCGAGCGGAAACTGGAGCAGCGTTTCGGCCTGGAACGCTGGAATCAGGAAACGGTGGCGGCTAGCCCCGTCAAAGCCGTCCTCTCGCGCACCGCCTGGCTAAGAATGCTGCCGTCCATCGAGAGCATCTGCGACAACTTGAGCCCGGGCAACACGACTCTTTTGTAGCGAAGTGCAAGCGCAGGCAACTTTGCTCACCGCCCGGGGTCCCAATCCCCTGCCATCCGGGCTTTCGGTCCTTCAGGATGCTATACTTTTCAAATGCTTACGCTCGGAAAATCCGCTCTTGCCTCAGCGCCTCGGTGAAATCCTCGTCGAGCGCGGCAAGCTGGATCCTGCCAACCTCGAACGCGCCCTCAAGCTTCAAGAAGGAGAGTCACGCGAAAAAATCGGCGTGATCCTCTTGCGGCTGGGGATGGTGTCGGGCCGCGACCTCGCCGATGCGTTGGGCGACCAGCTCGACATTCCGCTCGCCACCGCGGCCGATTATCCCGAGCTGCCGCTGCTCGAAGAGCGGCTGTCGGCGAAGTTCCTGCGCGATGCGCAAGCCGTGCCGTTGCGCGAGGACGACGACGAGCTCGCACTCGCGATCGCCGACCCCACCGACTCGTACGTGCTCTCGGCGGTGCAGATGGCCTCGGGCAAACGCGTGCGTCGTACATCGCCGCGCCCAACGAGATCGAGGCCGCGCTGGAGCGCCTCTATGGCGGCGGGAAGAGCTCGATGGGGCAGATCGTCGACAACATCACCTCGCGCGACGAGGAGCAGGACTGGGGAGATGTCGAGCACCTGAAGGACCTCGCCTCCGAGGCGCCGGTCATTCGCCTCGTCAACTTGATCCTCACCAAGGCGTTGGAGTCGCGCGCGTCCGACATCCACATCGAGCCGTTCGAGAACCGTCTCATCGTGCGCTACCGCATCGACGGCGTGCTGCACGAAGTCGAATCGCCTCCGCGGCGGCTGTCCGCGGCGATCATCTCGCGCGTGAAGATCATGGCATCGCTCGACATCGCCGAGCGCCGCCTGCCGCAGGACGGGCGCATCAAGCTGCGCATCCAGGGCAAGGAGATCGACCTGCGTGTCTCCACCATCCCGACGATGCACGGCGAGAGCGTGGTGATGCGCATCCTCGACAAGGGGGGAGTACCGCTCGATTTCGCGTCGCTAGGCTTCGAAGGCCAGTCGCTCGAGCGCTTCCTCGACTGCCTCGACCAGGTCCACGGCATCCTGCTCGTCACGGGCCCCACCGGTAGCGGCAAGACCACGACGCTCTACACCGCGCTCGATCGCCTCAACAAGCCCGACGTGAAGATCGTCACCGTCGAGGATCCGGTCGAATACCAGATGCCGGGCATCAACCAGATCCAGGTGAAGCCGCAGATCGAGCTCACCTTCGCCAATGCGCTGCGCTCGATCGTGCGCCAGGACCCCGACATCATCATGGTGGGCGAGATTCGCGACCTGGAGACGGTGCGCATCGCGATGCAATCGGCGCTGACCGGCCACATGGTGCTTTCGACAGTCCACACCAACGACGCGCCCGCCACGGTGAGCCGGCTGCTCGACATGGGCGCGGAGGATTACCTGCTCACCTCGACCGTGAACGGCACCCTCGCGCAGCGCCTGGTGCGCACGCTTTGCCCGAAGTGCCGCCAGCAGTACACGGCCCTTCCCGAAGTGATCGAGCAAATGGGCCTGCGGCGCTTCAAGCCCACGGGCGAGGTGATCCTCTACAAGCCGGTGGGATGCGCCGAGTGCGGCGGCACCGGGTATTTCGGCCGCGTCTGCATCATCGAGATGCTTACCATGAGCGACGGCCTGCGCTCGCTCATCATGCGTCACGCGACCGCGGGAGAGCTCCGCGCGGCCGCTGTCGCCGCCGGCATGGAGACGATGTTCGAGAACGGGCTGCGCAAGTCGCTCGCGGGCATCACGACCATCGAGGAAGTCCTGCGCGTGACGCGCGAGGACTGACTTTAGGTCGGCCAGCCGATGCCGTTCTTCCAATACAAGGCGGTCTCCCCGGGCGGGGAGATCCAGGAAGGCGTGCTGGAAGCCTCGAGCACTCCCGCGGCGGTGGCGCGCCTGCAGGAGATGGGGCTCATCCCGATCCGCGCCATCGAAGCGGGCGCGGCCAAGGGCGCCGCCACTGCGGGCGGCTCGCCGCTCTTCGCGCGCCGCGGCATCACGCAGAACGACATCGGCGTCATCACGCGCGAGCTCGCGACCCTCCTCAAGGCGGGGTTGCCCCTGGACCGCAGCTTCGAGATCCTCATCAATCTCGCAGCCACCCCGAAGGTGGCCGACCTGCTGGCGAAGATCCGCAACGAAGTGCGCGGCGGCGCGGCGCTGTCGAAAGCGCTCGAGTCGCAGCGCGGCGTGTTCTCGCGCTTCTACGTGAACATGATTCGCGCCGGAGAGGCCGGCGGAAGCCTGCCGACGGTGCTGCTGCGGCTCGCCGAATACATGGAGCGCGCCAAGGCGCTGCGCGACAACATCACCGCGTCCCTCACCTACCCCGCGTTCCTCGCGGTGGTGGCCGTGATGGCGGTGGTCATCCTTCTCGCCGCGGTGGTGCCGCGCTTCAAGCCGATCTTCGCCAACACCGGCAAGGCGGTACCGTTCATCACGCAGGTCGTCCTCTTCGCGGGCGATGCGCTGCGCAGCTACGGCTGGCTGATGCTGACCGTCCTCGCGATCGCGATCTACTTCGCGATGCGCCGGCTGCGCGAGCCCGACGCAAAGTTCAAGCTCGACCGCTGGCTCGTGACCGCACCCGTGGTGGGAGACCTGTTCGCGCGCGTCGAGATGGCGCGTTTCTCGCGCACGCTCGGAACGCTGCTCGCCAACGGCGTGACCCTCGTCGCCGCGCTCAACATCGTGCGCGACACCATGGGCAATACGTATCTCGCCGAGGCGGTGGGCGGCGTGGCGCGCGAGTTGAAGGAGGGCCGCGGCCTCGGGCGCCCGATGATGGAGACCGGGCGCTTCCCGATGCTCGCGGTGCACATGATCCAGGTGGGAGAAGAGACCGGGCGCCTCGACGACATGCTCATGCAGGTGGCCGAGACCTACGATCGCGAGGTTGAAGTCGCGATCCGCAAGTCGCTCGCGCTCCTGCAGCCCGTGATGATCGTCGCGATGGCGCTCATCATCGGCTTCATCATCATCGCCATCCTCTCGGCGATGCTTTCCGTCTACGACATTCCGATTTGAAGCGAGGCAATCCATGAGCATTCCGAATCCCGCGCCGCGCCGCCAGGGCGGCTTCACGCTCCTCGAGATCATCATCGTCTTCATCCTGCTCGCCGGAATCATGGCGTTCGTCGGCCCCAAGATCTTCGAGCAGCTGGGCAAGGCGAAATCCGGCGAAGCGAAGATGCGCATCCAGTCCCTGGTGGGAAACATCGAGCTCTACAAGCTGGAGGTCGGGAGGTACCCCGAGAACCTGCAGGCGCTGGTGAAGCAGCCGGCCGGCGTCGAGAAATGGAGCGGGCCGTACGCCAAGGACGCGGACCTGAAGGACGCGTGGGGCAACGAATACAAGTACACCGTGCCCGGACAGGGCAAGCCTTTCGACCTGGTTTCGCTGGGCGCCGACAGCAAGGAAGGCGGCGAGGGCGAGAATAGAGATGTGTCGAATTGACCCTCTCCCCGGCCCTCTCCCAAGGGAG
>JBGOST010000180.1:0-5595 GCA_041476125.1 Usitatibacter sp.
CCGGCAGCCACACCTCGAGGTCGTAGGTCTTGGCGCTCGCGAAGCCGGTGTCACCCGTGCACAGCAGCATCACGCGATAGGGGAGCTCCAGCTTCTGCAGGATCGCTTCCGCGTTTCGGACCAGCTCCTCGTGCTCATCGGCCGAGTGCTCGGGGCGCACGATCCGCACGATCTCGACCTTGTCGAATTGGTGCTGGCGGATCATGCCGCGCGTGTCCTTTCCGTAGCTGCCCGCTTCCGAACGGAAGCACGGGCTGTAGGCGGCGAAGCGCAGCGGCAGGTCCTTCGCGTCCACGATCGAGTCGCGCACGAAGTTCGTGACCGGATACTCCGCAGTCGGGATGAGATAGAGGTCGCGTCCTTCGATCTTGAAAAGGTCGTCCTTGAACTTCGCCAGGCTCGAAGGAACGTCGGCGCACTCGGCGGTCACCATGTAAGGCACGTAGACCTCGGTGTAGCCGTGCTCCTCCGTCTGCACCTGGAGCATGAATTGCGCGAGGGCGCGATGCAGGCGCGCCAGCGGCCCCTTGAGCAGCGAAAAGCGCGCGCCCGCGATCTTGGCGGCGGTGTCGAAGTCGAGTCCGCCGAGCGCGGTGCCCACGTCGACGTGGTCCTTCGCCGGAAAATCGAAGCTGCGCGGCGCGCCCCAGCGGCGCACCTCCACGTTGTCATCGCTCGACCGGCCCTCCGGCACCTCGGGGCGCGGGATGTTCGGGATCACGCGCAGGAACGCCTCGAGCTTCTCCTGCAGTGCCACGAGCGCCGCCTCGTCGGCCTTCAGGTCATCGCCGATGCCTCCCACCTCCTTGAGCACCGCAGAGGCGTCCTCGCCCTTGCCCTTGAGCGCTCCGACCTGCTTGGAGAGCGCGTTGCGCTTCGCCTGCAGCTCCTCGGTGCGCAGCTGCAGCTTGCGGCGCTCGTCCTCTAGCGCGCGGAATGCCGCCTCTTCGAACGCGAAGCCGCGGCGCTTCAGGCCCGCGACGACGGCGGGCAGGTCTTTTCTGAGCAGATGGATGTCGAGCATTCGCTCATTTTAGCTTTTTCGCGTCCTGGTCCAGCGAGCGCAGGTGCTCGAGCTTCTCGCGGATCTTCGCTTCGAGCCCGCGATCGGTCGGCCGGTACCACGAAGGGCGCTCCATGCCGTCGGGGAAGTAGCTCTCCCCCGCCGCGTAGCCCTCGTCTTCATCGTGCGCGTAGCGGTAGTCCTTGCCGTAGCCGAGATTCTTCATGAGCTTGGTCGGAGCGTTGCGGATGTGCAGCGGCACCGGGCGCGTGCCGTCCTCCGCGATGAACGCGCGCGCCTGGTTGTACGCCATGTAGACCGCGTTGGACTTGGCAGCCACGGCGAGGTAGATCACGCATTCGGCGAGCGCGAGCTCGCCTTCCGGAGTGCCGAGACGCTCGTACACCTCGGCGGCGTTGATCGCCACTTCGAGCGCTCTCGGGTCGGCGAGCCCGATGTCCTCGCTCGCCATGCGGATCATCCGGCGCGCGAGGTAGCGCGGATCCACGCCGCCGTCGAGCATCCGCACCAGCCAATAGAGGGAAGCGTCGGGGTCGCTGCCGCGGACACTCTTGTGCAGCGCCGAGATCTGGTCGTAGTAGTTCTCGCCGCCCTTGTCGAAGCGCCGACCCGCGCGCTGCGCCACGGCGTTGACGAAATCCACGTCCGCTCCGCGGCGGCCCTCGACGCGCGCGGCCTGGGCCACCTGCTCGACGAGGTTCAGCGCGCGGCGCGCGTCGCCGTCCGCGAATTCGGCGATGCGCTTGCGCGCCTCCTCGGTGGCGTCGACCTTCTCCGCCTCGAAGCCGCGCGCGATCACCTTGTCGAGGGCCTCGGCGCCGAGGCTTTCGAGCACGTAGACCTGCGCTCGGGAGAGCAGCGCGCCGATCACCTCGAAGGACGGGTTCTCCGTGGTCGCGCCGATGAAGGTGAGCAGGCCCGATTCGACGTGCGGCAGGAACGCGTCCTGCTGCGATTTGTTGAAGCGGTGCACCTCGTCGACGAAGAGGATCGTCGAGCGGCGGAACTGGTCGCGCGCGAGCCGGGCGCGCTCCACGGCGTCGCGGATCTCCTTCACGCCCGAGAGTACCGCGGAAATGGCGATGAAGTCGGCGTTGAAGGCATCGGCCATCAACCGTGCGAGCGACGTCTTCCCCGACCCCGGCGGTCCCCACAGGATCATCGAATGCGGCTTGCCGGAATGCAGCGCGACCCAGAGCGCCCGCCCCTCGCCGAGCAGGTGCTCCTGGCCCACCATGTCCGCCACGCTCTTCGGCCGCAGGCGCTCGGCGAGCGGCACGTTGGCGTCGCCGGAGCCGGTGAAGAGGTCGCGAGATTCGTTCATGGGTCCATCTTACTTCGGTGGCTGGCGGATACGAAAAGCCATGAAAACGCAGATGAACGCAGATGTAGCGCAGATGAACGTACCCCAAGGATTGCGGGTGATTCGCGCCCCTGCACCCAGAAGCACGAAACTCACACAATCAAGGTTTACGTTCATCTGCGTTCCAAAGACTTTTGGCCCGCATCACTCCCTAACGCTTGGCGGGCGCGTCCTCGATGACGTCGGCGCCGGCGGGCGCGGCGAACTTGAACGTGTCGGGCGGGACCGGCGCGTTGGGCTTGAGGTCGGAGAAGCGCAGCGTGGTGCGCCCGCCCAGCTGGTCGTTGAGCTCCATCGCCGCGAGCGTGCGGCCCTGCAACCCGAGGCGCACGCGCTCGAAGCCCGTGTCCTGCGCCTTCGGCGTCGCCTCGACCCACGAAAGGCCGTCGGCGGTGCCCGCGTCGCGCAGCGTGAATAGCGCGGTGATGTCGTCCCTGCCGGCGAGCAGCGCCGCGGGCGTGGAGGAGATCGCCCGGTCGATGCGCTTCACGGTGACCTGGTTCAGGTCCGGATCGTGGATCCAGAGCCTCGTGCCGTCGCCCACGAGCACCTGCTTGTGCGGCTTGTCGTAGGTCCAGCGAAACTTTCCCGGGCGCGCGAATGCGAACGTTCCCGAGGCTCTCTCGACCACCTTGCCGTCGCGGTCGAGCACCTGCTGCTCGAAATGCGCGGTGGCCGTGCGCGTCGCGGCGTTGAAGGCGAGGAAGTCGTCGAGGCCGCCGGCGAAGGCGCAGGTCGATACGGCGAGGGCCAGCATGAGAAAGACCCTCTCCCCGACCCTCTGCCATTGGATCCCTGCCCCAGAGGGGACCCCGGGGAGAGGGGGAACTCTGCGCATGGCTACTTCTCCCGGGAAGGAATGAGGATTTCGCGGTTCCCGTTTGACGCCATGCTCGACACCATTCCGGCGCGCTCCATGTCCTCGATGAGTCGCGCAGCCCGGTTGTATCCGATGCGCAGGTGTCGCTGCACCAGCGAGATGGAAGCACGCCTGTTCTGCAGGACGATCTGCACGGCCTGGTCGTAAAGGGGATCGGCTTCTCCTGAGACACCGCCCTCCGCGGAGGTTCCATCCCCGTCAGCGCCGTCGGGATCGTCGAGGATGCCAGTTATATATTGCGCCTCCCCCTGCTTCTTCAAAGCGGCCACGACGCGATGGACTTCCGCGTCGGCCACGTAGGCGCCGTGCACGCGCGTGGGCAGCCCGTGGCCCGGGGTGAGGTAAAGCATGTCGCCCTGCCCCAGCAGGCTCTCGGCGCCCTGCTGGTCGAGGATGGTGCGCGAATCGACCTTCGCCGAAACCTGGAACGCGATCCGCGTGGGGACGTTCGCCTTGATGAGGCCGGTGATGACGTCGACCGAAGGGCGCTGCGTGGCAAGAATCAAGTGAATTCCGCAGGCGCGCGACTTCTGCGCCAGGCGCGCGATCAGCTCCTCGACCTTCTTGCCCGACACCATCATGAGGTCGGCGAGCTCGTCGATCACCACCACGAGAAGCGGCAGCGGCTCGAGAGTCTCGGGATTGTCGGGCGTGAGGCTATACGGGTGCTTGAGCGGCTCCTTCTTCTCGATCCCCTCGCGGATCTTCTGGTTGTAGCTCGCGAGGTTGCGCACCGAGAAGGCGGACATCAGCCGGTAGCGGCGGTCCATCTCCGCCACGCACCAATGCAACGCGCTCGAGGCCTGGCGCATGTCGGTTACCACCGGCGCCAGCAGGTGCGGGATGCCTTCGTAGACCGAGAGCTCGAGCATCTTCGGGTCGATGAAGATGAGGCGCACCTCGCTCGGCGTGGCCTTGTAGATGAGCGAGAGGATCATCGCGTTGATCGCCACCGACTTGCCCGAGCCGGTGGTGCCGGCGACCAGCAAGTGCGGCATCCGCGCCAGGTCCACCACCACGGGCTTGCCGGTGATGTCCTTGCCGAGCGCCAGCGTGAGCTTCGAATGCGTGTCGGCGTACGCCTGCGAGCCCACGATCTCGGCCAGCCGCACGATCTCGCGCTTCGGGTTCGGGATCTCGAGGCCCATGCACGAGGTGCCGGGGATGGTCTCGACGACGCGGATGGCGGTGACCGAGAGCGCCCGCGCGAGGTCGCGCGCGAGGTTCACCACCTGCGCGCCCTTCACGCCCACCGCGGGCTCGATCTCGTAGCGGGTGATGACGGGGCCGGGATACGCCGCGACCACCTTCACCTGCACGTTGAAGTCGAGGAGCTTGCGCTCGATGAGGCGCGAGGTGTATTCGAGCGTCTCCGCGGTCGGGCGCTCGACGTGGGTGTCGGGCGCATCGAGGAGCGAGAGCGCGGGAAGCGGCGAATCGGGAAGATCGGCAAACAGCGGCACCTGCTTTTCGCGCGCCACGCGCTCGCTCTTCACGATCGCGACCGGCGGCATCTCGATGCGGATCGGATCGTGGTCCTCGAAGGCCCTTTTCGCCACGCCGACCTTTTCCTCGCGCTCCTGCGCGGCGAGGCGGCCTTCGACGCGGTCGCGGCGCGCCTCGATGCGGTTGCGAATCAAGCCGTAGGCCCATTCGATTGCGGTCCCCAGGACTTCGGCCACGCGCAGCCACGACAGCCCGGTGAAAAGGCTGATCCCGCCGGCCAGCATCGCCATCAGCACCAGGGTGCCACCCGTAAATCCGATCGCCGGCGTGACCCAGTCCGCGAGCACGTGGCCGAGCGCGCCTCCGGGAGCGAAACCGAGCGTGGCGCCGAGGCTGTGCAGCCGCATCGCCTCGAGCGCGGTGCTGGCGGCAAGGACCACGGCGAAGCCGATGAGCGAAACGGCGACCGAGCGCCGGTTCACCATCTCCCAGGCTTCGACGCGCCGGTAGAGCCGCAGGATGCCGAACGTGGCGAGCCCCACCCACCACCACGCCGAGAGCCCGAAGAGGTAGAAGAAAGCGTCGGCGAACCACGCGCCGGCCACGCCACCGCGGTTGACGATGGGCGCGCCGGTGCCGCTGAACGACGGGCCCGGATCGGTGCGGCTGTAGGTTGCGAGGATGAGGGCGAGATAGACGCCGGCCCCGAGGAGGAGGATCCAGCCCGCTTCGCGCATCACGCGCCCCAGGCGCGGATGGGTATTCGGCACCGTACTTACAGCGATGGCGGCAACTCCCTGTTGATGATCGTGATCGACTTCGACTCGATCGAGATGAAGCCGCGGTCCGAGAGGTCCTTGAGTATCCGGTTCACCATCTCGC
>JBGOST010000181.1:0-5582 GCA_041476125.1 Usitatibacter sp.
CGAGCCGCTCGCCGCCGAGACGAAATGGCCGAGCAAGCTGCCCGCGACGTTGGCATCGAAGAGCACCGGCACTTCCATGGTGGACAGGCGCCTTCCGCCGAGCTTGCGAACCGTGCGCTCCCCGGCGATGCGGCCGATCTCCTCCGGGGACTCGAGGCGGCTCGGGTCGCGATGGGTGGCGTACCAATAGTCGCGTTGCATGCCGAGCGCGTCCTCGGCCACCACGCTGCAGCTGATGCTCGCCTTGGAATTCGGGAATCCGGCGAGGAAGCCGCGCGTATTGGCGAGGATGAAGTCGGTGTCGTAGGCGTAGACCGTGGCGCCCTCGGAATTGGTGATGCGCTTGTCCACGGCGAGCGCGGCGGCCTCGGCGCGCCGCGCGACCTCGATCGCCTCCTCGACCGTGAGCCCCCAGGGATGGAAAAGATCGAGGTCGGGCGCCTTGCCGCGAAACAGCCGCTGCGCGTCGGGCAGCCCCGCGGCGTCATCCTCGGCGGTGTGGCGCGCGATGGCGCACGCCGCATCGACCGTGCGCTCGACCGCCTCGACCGAAAGGTCCGAGGTGGTGGCGTTGCCGCGCCGCTGTCCGAAATAGACGGTGATACCCAGGCCCTTGTCGCGGTTGTACTCGACGGTCTCGACCTCGCCGCGGCGCACCGTGACCGACTGGCCCACGGCCGCAGAGACCTCGACCTCGGCGTCGCTGGCGCCCTTGCCGCGGGCGAACTCGAGCGAACGGCGCGCGACCCCGGACATCGTCTCGCTCGACAGCGGCAGCGTGGGAATCGGGTGATCGGGCATCGGGGACCAGGGAATGACGCAGGCGAGGGAAACCCACTACACTCGGCGGCGTGAACGAGCCGGCGCGAAGCATGGAAGACGATGATTTTATCAGCAAGACCCGCCGCAAGCGGCAAATGACCGAGTTGCAGGTGGCCGGCGCCGCGCTGGTGAAGCTCTCCCTGGAACAGCTCGAGCGCCTCGACATTCCCGAGCCGCTGCGCGAGGCGGTGCTCGAATGCAAGCGCTTCACCAAGCACGAGGCGATCCGCCGCCAGATGCAGTTCATCGGGCGCATCATGCGCGAGTACGACGCCGGCCCGATCGTGGCGCAACTGGCCGTGATCGAGGCGCCCTCGAAGCGCCAGACCGCCCTGCTGCACTTGGCCGAGCGCTGGCGCGGCGAGATGATGAGCGATCCGCAGGCGCTCGCGCGCTTCGTGCACGAGATTCCCGCGGCCGATGCGCACCACCTGCGCGAGCTCATCGCCAAGGCGCAGAAAGAGAAGGCCGGCGACCGGCCGCCGAAGAATTTCCGCGAGCTCTTCCACGTGCTGAACGCCCTCCTCCAGGACCACGGAAGACGGCACCCATGAGCGCTTCGCCGCACGACGCGGTTCGCGTCGGCCTCGTCGCCACGAGCGACCGGGCCTCGCAGGGCGTCTATCGCGACGAAGGCATTCCCGCGCTCGAGCAGTGGCTCGCGGCCGCGCTCGAGAACCCGCTCGAATTCGAGCGCCGCCTCATCCCCGACGAGAAAGCCGTGATCGAGAGCACCCTGAAGGAGCTCGTCGATGTGCGCCGCTGCCACCTGGTGATCACCACCGGGGGCACCGGGCCCGCCGTGCGCGACGTTACGCCGGAGGCCACGCTCGCGGTCGCCGATCGCGAGATGCCGGGCTTCGGCGAGCAGATGCGGCGCATCAGCCTCGAGTTCGTGCCCACCGCGATCCTGTCGCGGCAAGTCGCCGTCATCCGCGGCGCCGCGCTCATCCTCAACCTGCCGGGGCAGCCGAAATCGATTCGCGAAACGCTCGAGGGGTTGAGGTCCCCCGAGGGCAAGGTGATCGTCGCGGGGATCTTCGCCGCGGTCCCCTACTGCATCGACCTCATCGGCGGGCCCTACATCGAGACGCGCGCGGAAGTGGTCAAGGCATTCCGTCCCAAGTCCGCGATCCGCGCGCCAGGGAGCTGAGCGTTGAATCCCCTGCAGCAAGTCGAAGTCACCATCGGAACCGAGCCCGCGGGCACCGTCATCTGGATGCACGGGCTGGGCGCCGACGGCTGGGACTTCGTTCCCATCGTGCGCGAGCTGCCCTTGCCCGAGGGCCTGGCGCTGCGCTTCATCTTCCCGCACGCGCCCGAGCGCCCGGTCACCATCAACAACGGCTACGTGATGCGCGCCTGGTACGACATCTCGAAAAACGACATCGCGCGGACCCCCGACGAGAGAGGCATTCGCGAGTCGCAGCAAAGCGTCGAGGACTTGATCGCGCGCGAGCGCGGCCGGGGCATGGCTGAGGCGCGCGTCGTGCTCGCCGGATTCTCGCAAGGGGGCGCCATCGCGCTGCAGGCGGGCCTGCGCCACAAGGAAAAGCTCGCCGGGATCGTGGCGCTCTCGACTTACCTGCCCCTCGAGGAATCGCTAAGCGCGGAGGCCGCGGCCGCCAACAAGTCGACGCCGATCTTCATGGCGCACGGCACGCAGGATCCGATCATTCCCCTTGAGCTCGCCGAGGCTTCGCATCGCGCCCTCAAGGCACGCGGCTACTCCGTGGAATGGCACAGCTGGCCCATGCCGCATTCGGTATGCACCGAGGAAGTCGAGGCCCTCGGCGCGTTCCTCACGCGAATCTACGGGGGAGGCGCTGCCGCGGCGCGCTCCTCCATCCTGCTGCCGTAGATTGACCCTCTCCCCGGCCCTCTGATGTTCAACCCTGCCCCTGAGGGGACCCCGGGCAGAGGGAGAACATCACGGCGCGGGAGTCGCGAGAGGCTTGCCCTTTTCGACGACGTAGGTCGCGAGCACCTTGACGGGCTTGTCGCCGACCGTCTTCGCGTCGTGGATCTTGCCCGCGGGGATGGTGTAGCTGTCGCCCGACTTCAGGAGCTTCGGCATTTCGCCGTCGACCTCGAGCGACGCCGCGCCTTCGACCACGTAGCCGAACTCGACGCCGGGATGGGTGTGGCGTCCCGCCGCGCCTCCCGGCGGGATCTCGGCGAGGCCCAGGATCGCCTCGCGGTTGTCGCCCACGTCCGTGCGTTGCAGGAGCGTGCGCTTGATCGGGGGCGCCTGCGCCGGCGCAAGGTCCGCGACGAGGATCGTGAAGACGGCGAGCGCGAGCGGCGCAAGGATCGACTGGCGAGCGTTCATGGGACCTCCGGAGTGGGGGAAGCAGCGCGCAGCGGCTCGAGCGCGAGGCGCAGCGCGGCGGGCAGCTCGGCGACCGGACGGCGCGTTTCGCGGTCGACGTACACGTGCACGAAGTGGCCCTGGGCCGCGGCCGTCTCGCTCGCCTTGCCGAAGAGCGCGATCTCGTAGCGCACGCTCGAGCGGCCGATGTGCGCGACGCGAAGCGCGACGGCGACGTTCTCGGGATAGGTGAGCGCGGCGAAGTAGTGGCAGCCGGTCTCGACCACCAGCCCGATCACCGGGCTTTTCTCGATATTGAGCGCTGCGCGCTCGATGAGCCATGCGTTCACCACGCTGTCGAAGAGCTGGAAGTGGATCGCGTTGTTCATGTGGCCGTAGGGGTCGCTGTCCAGCCAGCGCGTGGTGACGATCCGGCTGTGGG
The DNA here is from genome assembly GCA_041476125.1 of Usitatibacter sp. Classification (GTDB taxonomy): domain Bacteria; phylum Pseudomonadota; class Gammaproteobacteria; order Burkholderiales; family Usitatibacteraceae; genus Usitatibacter. Next base: position 3,576 of record JBGOST010000181.1, read on the forward strand.
GATATTCGCCGCGGCGGTGCGGGGCGGGGCGCGCCATCACTTGGTCGTGTTGCTGGAGGTCGTGCGCTGCGCGGGCGGGACCATGAACTTCACGGTGCGCGCGTAGGATCCGGGCACCGTCGAGAGCCCACCGGCCAGGAACGCCTCGACCTCTTCGCGGCGCTTGATGGTGTCGTCGTAGCCGAGCTTGATCAGCTCGTTGCAATAGCCGTTCTCGAACAGCAGGTAGCTCGCGAGGTTCGCCCCGCCGCGGCGCATCGCCCCGATGCTGCGCAGCAGGAATCGAATCGTCCACGGCAGGCTGCGCACGTGCTTGACCGCGATGGTGTCGAGGGGCTCCGACGGGGTCAGCACCAGGACATCGACATGGTGAAGCGTAAGCCCCATCTTCTTCAGGGTTTCCACGGGAACGGCGGTGATGGTGCGGTTGATGCGCTCGAGGCGCTCGAGGTCCACCGCGAGGCTGTCCAAAAAGATCGAGTTCATCACGTGCCCGGCGACCTGGGCCAGAGTCGGATAAAGATCGCCGCGCGTGCGCTCGGGCTCCTCGTTGCGGATGCGCGCGGTTCCCACGACGATGACGCGGTCGGCACCCAGGTGCAGCGCCGGGCTCACGGGAGCGATCTGGCGCATCGAGCCATCGCCGAAGAACTCGCGGTTGAGCTTGTAGGCCGGGAAGAGGAATGGGATCGCGCTCGAGGCCATCATGTGCTCCACGCCCAGGCGCGTCTTGATACCGATGCGCTGCGAGCGCTGCCAGCCCTCGAACTGCTCGCCGGCCTCGAAGAAGCTGCAGCTCTGTCCCGACGTGTAGCCCGAGCAGGTCATCGCCACCGCGTCGAGCGCGCCCATCGCGATGTTCTTCTCGATGCGCGAGAAATCAAGGCGCCGCGCGAGCAGTCCTTCCAACGGCCGGTTGTCGAGCAGCGAGATGCGGCGATTCTTGAGGAACGCGCCGAACAGGAATCCCGCGAACCAGCGGCTGCTGTTCGCCACCACGCCCGGGAAATCCGAGCGGTATACGTGGCGCGGCTCGAAGTGCCGCCAGACCTCGAGCAGGTTGTCGACGGCGCGCCCGAAGTCATCGGCGTGCACCGCGATCGCCCCCGCGTTCACCGCGCCCGCGGAGGTGCCGCAGATGATCTGGAAGGGATTGACCTTCGGGTCGGGCAGGATCTCCTTGATCGCCTGGAGCACGCCGACCTGATAGGCGGCGCGGGCGCCACCTCCCGCCAGCACCAGACCCGACTTTCCGCCTACCGGCTCCATGAACCTCCTGAACGGGGACGGCGCCGCGTCACGTGGGCCCTGCGGCGGCCTTCCCCTTCTCCCTGCGTACCGGTGTACCTGCAGTACGCGCGTTTTGCAACATTTCAGAGGCGTGGCGGCGCGTGGCCTCGGTGATCTTGAGGCCTCCCAGCATGCGGGCGACTTCGGCCACGCGCTCCTCGGAATCGAGCCCCTCGACGGTGGCGAACGTCCCGCGCGCCCCGGGCTGCTTGGCCACGCGAAGCTGCTGGCGGGCGTGCACGGCCACTTGCGCCAGGTGCGTGACGCTCAACACCTGGTGGTGACGCGCGAGGGTCTGCAGCAGCTGGCCCACGACCTCGGCCACCGCTCCGCCGATCCCCGCGTCGACCTCGTCGAAGATGAGCGTCGGGACCGAGGCCTGGCCCGAGAGCAGCACCTGGATCGCGAGCGAAAGGCGCGAGAGCTCGCCCCCGGAGGCCACCCGCGCGAGCGGGGCGAGCGGCTGGCCCTCGTGGGTGGAGACCCGCAACTCCACCGCCTCGAGGCCTCCCGCGCCCGGTGTCTCGAGACTCTCCAGAGCCACCTCGAGGCGGCCGCCCGGCATGGCGAGCTTCTGCATCGTCCGGGTCACCTCGGCGCCCAGGCGGCGTGCGGCCTCGCGCCTCGTTTTCGAGAGCTCGCTCGCCGCTTCGCGGTAGCTGCGCTCGTGCGTTGCTTCCTGCGCGCGAAGGCTATCCAGGCTCTCTTCACCTCCCA
>JBGOST010000182.1:0-5580 GCA_041476125.1 Usitatibacter sp.
TGAACGGTTTCGGGCGCGTGATTTCGGAGGTCGGGTGCTCGATGATGGTGGGCGGCAACATCGCCGCGTTCACGCGCAACATCCCCACCGCGATCGCGCTGGAGACGAGCAAGGGCGATTTTGCGCAGGGCATCGCGTTGGGCGTGGTCCTGATGGCCTTCGCGCTCGGCGTGACCGCGCTTCTCGCCGTGGTCCAGACCGAGAGCCCCCCGCGATGAGCGAGCTCCTCTCGATCACGCAGGCTGCCAAGTCGCACGCGGGCAAGAGCCTGCTCGACGTGGGTCCGCTCACGCTCGCCGCGGGCGACCTCATCGTCCTCACCGGGGACAACGGCAGCGGCAAGACGACATTCCTCAAGATGCTCGCCGGCCTCGAGCAGCCCGACCGGCTGCGGCTTCGCTTCGACGGGCTGGAGGCCACCGAGCACAGTTATCCGAAGGAGCTGCGGCGCTTGATCGTCTACGTCCACCAGCATCCCTACCTCTTCAACACTTCCATCGCCGAGAACATCCGCTACGGCCTGCGCCTTCGCCGCCTGCCCGAGGAAGTCCGCGCGCGCCGCACCGCCGAGGCGATCGCGTGGGCGGGCGTGGGACACCTGCTGGAAGTCGAGCCGCGGCGGCTTTCTGGCGGCGAGAAGCAGCGTGTGGCGCTGGCGCGCGTGAAAGTGCTCGAGCCGCGCGTGCTCCTGGTCGACGAGCCCACCGCAAACCTCGACGCGCCGGCGAGGGCGCAGGTCATCGATCTATTGAGGAAGACCGCGACGGGCGACAACTGCGTGATCGTCGCCTGCCACGACCGCGAGCTGGTGGAGCTCGAGGGCGCGCGCCGCTGGCACCTCGGGGGCGGAAAGATCTCCGCGGAAGGCTAGGGCTTGGTCGCCGCGGCGACGAGCTTCTGCAGCTCGCCCGACTGGTACATCTCCCGCATGATGTCGCAGCCGCCGACGAACTCCCCGTTCACGTAGAGCTGCGGGATCGTCGGCCAGTTGGCGTACTGCTTGATCCCCTCGCGGATATCCGGGTTCTGCAGCACGTCGACGGTGAAGAGGTCCTCGGCGCCGCTCATCTTCAGCAGCTGCGTGGCGGTGGCCGAGAAGCCGCATTGCGGAAACTGCGGCGACCCCTTCATGTAGAGGACCACCGGATGCGAGGTGACCTGCTGGCGAATCGTGTCTTGAGCGCTCATGGAAAGCCTCCTGGATTGAGCCCTATTTTACGCGCCCGAGCGCCACCCGCGGGATGCCGGCGAGATCGGGAAGCGAGGCGATCTCGCCGAAGCCTGAGGCTTCGAGGAGGGCCAGCACCGCGTCGGCCTGGTCGTAGCCGTGCTCCAGCAGCAACCAGCCGGACGTTTCGAGGTGGTCGGAGGCGCCGGCCACGATCGAGCGGATCGAATCGAGGCCGTCGCGGCTGCCGTCGGTCAACGCGCGCGAGGGCTCGAAGCGCACGTCGCCCTGCGAAAGGTGCGGGTCTCCCCGGGCGACATAGGGCGGGTTGGACACGATCATGTCGAAGCGGCGTCCGGCGACCGCGTCGTACCACGACCCGGCGCGCAGCTCGATGCGCTCGGCGCAGCCGTTGATGCGCGCATTGGATCGCGTGACCGCGATCGCTTCCACGCTGGTGTCCGTCGCGCAGACGCGGGCATCAGGGCGCTCGCAGGCGAGCGTGACCGCTATTGCGCCGCTGCCCGTTCCGAGGTCGAGGCAGGATGCGCCGGGCTCCAGGCGCTTGAGCGCGGCCTCGACGAGGGTCTCGGTCTCGGGCCGCGGAATGAGGACCGAGGGCCCGACGACGAAGTCGCGGCCGTAGAACTCACGGCGATTCAGCAGATAGGCGACGGGCTGGCCCAGCACGCGTTGCGCCACGAGCAAGTCGACCTTGGCGTCCTCGATTTCGGTGAGCACGCGCATGGGATGCGCGGCGAGATACGCGCGGTTGACTCCGAGCAGGTGCGCGACGATCACGCCCGCGTCGACCCGGCCGATCGCTTCGGTGGCTTCCTCCAGCGCCGCGCGCAGCGTCCGGCGCATCGCCGCTAGGCGCTCTGCGCGAGTCCCGCGAGGAGCTCGGCCTGGTGCTCGGAGGCGAGCGCGTCGGTGAGCTCGGCAAGATCGCCGTCCATGATGTATTCGATCTTGTGCAGCGTGAGGTTGATGCGGTGGTCGGTCACGCGGCCCTGCGGGAAGTTGTAGGTACGGATGCGATCGGAGCGGTCGCCCGTGCCGATGAGGCTCTTCCTCTGCGAGGCCTCCTTCGCCGCCGCCTCGCTCATCTGCTTCGCCTTGATGCGCGCGGCAAGGATGCGCCACGCCTGCTCGCGGTTCTTGTGCTGGCTCCTCGCATCCTGGCACTCGACCACGATGCCGGTCGGCATGTGCGTCATGCGCACCGCCGAATCGGTCTTGTTCACGTGCTGGCCGCCCGCGCCGCTCGCGCGGTAGGTGTCGATGCGGACGTCGGAAGGGTTGATCTCGATGTCCGTCGCGGTGACCTCGGGCATCACCGCGACCGTCGCGGCCGAGGTGTGGATGCGCCCCTGCGTCTCGGTCGCGGGCACGCGCTGCACGCGATGGCCGCCGGATTCGAACTTCAACTTCGAGTACGCGCCGTTGCCGGCGATGCGCGCGATGACTTCCTTGTAGCCGCCTGCCTCTCCCGGGCTCTCCGAGACGATCTCCACCTGCCAGCGGTTGCGCTCGGCGAAACGCGAATACATCCGGAAGAGGTCTCCGGCGAAGAGCGCGCTCTCGTCGCCTCCGGTGCCGGCGCGGACCTCGAGGAAGAGGTTCCTGTCGTCGTTGGGGTCTCGCGGCAGCAGCATGCGCTGCAGGTCGGCTTCGAGGACGGCGAGGCGCTCGCGGCCGCTCTTGATCTCCTCCTCGGCGAAGACGCGCATCCCGGGGTCTTTCGCCATGTCCTCGGCGGCGGCGACGTCGCCCTCGGCCCTTCGGTAGTCGCCGAAGGCCTGCACCACGGGCTGGATCTCGGCGCGCTCCTGGGAGAGCTTGCGCAGCTTGTCGAGGTCGTTGACGACCGCGGGATCGGTCAGCAGGGAATCGATTTGCGTCAGGCGCGCGTCCAGGCTCGCGAGCTTCGCGGCGATGGACGGCTTCATGATTCGTGCGGCGGGTCGCGCCCTTCGGATTGGGGATAGAGCGCGTCGATGGCGCGCTCCAGCGCCTCGCGCTCCGCCTCCCCGGCGCGCGACAGGGCCTGCGACGGCTGGTGCAGGAATTTGGCGGAGAGTCCCTTGGCGAGCACTTCGATCACGCGGGAGGGGTCCTCGCCTCGCGCGAGGCGGGCTCTCGCCTTCGCGAGCTCCGCTTCCTGGTACTGCTCGGCCCTGCGGCGCAGCTCGACGATCGCGGGCACCGCCGCGCGCGCCTCCTGCCATTCGCGAAACGCGACCACGTGCCGCTCGACGATCGCCTCGGCTTCGATCACCGCGGAGCGGCGGCTCTGCGCGCCTTCCTGCACGATCGCCCCGAGGTCGTCGATGGTGTAGAGGAACACGTCTTCCAGCGTTGCCACTTCGGCCTCGACGTCGCGCGGCACGGCGAAGTCGACGATGAAGATCGGCCGGCGCCGGCGCGCCTTGAGCGCGCTCTCGAAGAGGCCCTTGCCGAGGATGGGAAGCGTCGATGCGGTGGCCGTGATCACGATATCGAATTCGGCGATGCGCGACGGCAGCTCGGCGAGCGAGATCGCCTCCGCGTGGAAGCGCTCGGCGAGCTCCTCCCCGCGCGCGAGGGTGCGGTTGGCCACTACGAGCGACTGCGGGCGCTGCGCGGCGAAGTAGGTGGCGGCGAGCTCGACCATCTCGCCTACGCCGATCAGCACCACGCGCGTGCGCGACAGGTCCCCGAAGACGTTCTGGGCGAGCTTGAGCGCGGCCGCGGCCATCGAGATCGACTGGGCCCCCAGCGCGGTCTCGGTGCGCACCTGCTTGGCGACCGTGAAGGCCTTGCGAAAGAGGCTGCCCAGGTGGTGTCCCGACGTACCGATGCCCTCGGCGGTTCGAACCGATTGCTTCACCTGGCCCAGGATCTGTGGTTCTCCCAGCGCCATCGAGTCGAGGCCGCAGGCCACGCGGAAGGCGTGGCGAACCGCCGCCTCCTCGGCGTGGACATAGAGATGATCGGCGATAGCGAGCCCCGACTTCGACGCTTCCGCCTCGAGCCAGGCCCGCACCGTCCCGGCGTCCTCGCAACGGCAATAGACCTCGGTGCGGTTGCAGGTTGAGACGAGCACCGCCTCGGCCACCCCCGCCTGGGCGGCGATGGCGACCAGCGCATCGGCCTGGCGCTCCGGCGGGAAGGCGAGCTTCTCGCGGACCTCCAGCGGCGCGCTGAGGTGGTTGATTCCGAGGACATGGAGGGGCATGGGAACTCGAAATTATAGCGCGTATGATGAAGACGTTCTTTACAACTAAAACTCAAAAGGCGCATTATGGTATTGATTTAACAAACTCTTTTATGGCCGCTCAGCCTACCCATTTCAGCGCCCTCGGCAGGGCTCTCGTCCAGCAGGGACGCCTCGTACAGGCCGATGCCAACGCCATCCATGCGGATGCGTCCAAGGCCGGCATCACCTTCATCCAGCAACTCGTCGCTTCGAAGAAGCTCTCCGCGAAAGAGGTGTCCTTTTTCGCCGCGCAGACCTTCGGCTATCCGCTGCTCGACCTGAACGCGGTCGACATGGACAGCCTGCCGCTCACCCTCATCGACGCGAAGATCATCGCCAACCACCGCGTGATCGCCCTCGGCAAGCGCGGCAACCGCGTCTACGTCGCGATGTCGGACCCCTCCAACGAGCAGGTCCTCCAGGAGGTGAAGTTCGCCACCGGCATGACGATGGAGCCGGTGGTGGTCGAGGACGACAAGCTCACGTTGATCGTGCGCAAGTTGACCGACTCCTCGGCCAAGACGCTCGAACAGGCGACCGAGGACGTCGACCTTTCCGGCATCGAGGTCACCGACGGCGAGGCGCAGCCCGACATCGTCGTCGAGGACATCGACGACGCGCCGGTCGTGAAGTACGTCCACAAGATCCTCTACGACGCGATCAACGGCGGGGCCTCCGACATCCACTTCGAGCCCTACGAGAAGTTCTACCGCATCCGCTATCGGGTCGACGGCATCCTCTACGACGTGGCCCAGCCGCCGCTCGCCATCAAGGAGAAGATCGCCTCGCGCATCAAGGTGGTCTCGAAGCTCGACATCTCGGAGAAGCGCGTGCCCCAGGACGGGCGCATGAAGATGACGCTGTCGAAGACCCGCGCCATCGACTTCCGCGTCTCGACGCTGCCCACGATCTACGGCGAGAAGATCGTCATGCGCATCCTCGACCCCTCGAGTGCCACGCTCGGAATCGACGCCCTGGGCTACGACCCCGACCAGAAGGAATTCCTCCTCAACGCGATCGCCCGCCCCTACGGCATGGTGCTGGTGACCGGCCCCACGGGCTCCGGCAAGACCGTTTCGCTCTACACGTGCCTGAACATCCTCAACAAGCCGGGCATCAACATTGCGACCGCGGAGGACCCGTGCGAGATCAACCTCCCGGGCGTGAACCA